>JBJOIV010000094.1:0-7006 GCA_046046955.1 Bacteroidota bacterium
CCCGTATGTAGGTGATTATAGTTTTATGTGGCCTGCAAAAAAAGCCTTCACTGTTCAGATTAAGAAGGCAGGCTATTTCTCCAAAGTGGAACATTTTGATTTCACTTCAGAGAAGAATTTTTTACAAGTGAATCGAAATTTCTTCCTTCAAACGGTCGAAAAGAATAAGGCCTATGCTTTAGCTAACATCAGTTTTGATCAAGGGAAAGCCGATTTAAAACCCGGCTTTGAGGCTGAATTAGAAAAGGTGATTGCTATTCTTTCAGATAATGATCAATACACGCTTTTATTAGAGGGACATACCGATAATCAAGGAGATTGGAATGACAATTTGAAGCTCTCCTTAGAGCGGGTTGAAAACGTGAAAGCCTACCTGGTTTCTAAAGGAGTAAACGCGAATCGTATTGAAACGAAGGGATGGGGCGGTTCTAGGCCTTTGGCAAATAACTTTATAGAGGAAACAAGGAAGAACAACCGGAGGGTGGAATTCACTATAAAAACCGTGGAATAAAAAAAGAGGGAATTGCTCCCCTCCTTTTAAACTCAACCTAAACTATTATTAATTATAAAAGAACGATCAAACTCTTAATGATCGCCGTTAGACGGATTGCATCTAATATTCTCGCTTCTGTCGCTCCGTGATTCTTCACTGATTGCTCATGAGAAGTTACACACATCTCACAACCATTGATGGCTGAAACCGTTAAGCTAGCTAATTCAAAGAATTCTTTTCCTAATACGGGATTCATCATGATGGACATGCGAATTCCAGCTGGTGCCGTATTATAATATTCTTTGTCCACCATGTGCTTAAAGCGGTAGAAGATATTGTTTGCATTTAATAAAGAAACCAAGGCATGGATTTCGTTGATCTCCGCATCTGTAGCCCCTTTTGTAAGTGCTAGTTCCGTTAGGGAGTCAATGGTTCTCGTGTGCTTTTGGTTTACGGATACGGCCAAAGCTAATAAAATTGCCTCTTTCTCTGTTAATGTTTGTGCGCGCAAGGCGTTTGAAACATTGATTTTTAGATCTTTAATATAGCGGTGATCCGCAGCATCTAAGGTATCTAAAAGGGCGAACGATTCTGTAGCAGGGATATTGATCTCTGCTAATAAGTTGTCTTTAGTTTCACTCATGGTGGATGAATTTAAAAGCCCCAGGGAATCCTGGGGCTAAAAGATAATTATAAAGTTGCGTCGCCAGCTTTCCAGTTACATGGGCAAAGCTCGTCAGTTTGTAAAGCATCTAATACACGTAATACTTCGTCTACGTTACGTCCTACTGAAAGGTCGTTTGCTGATACCCAACGTACGATACCGTCTTGGTCAGCGATATAAGTAACACGGTAAGCCACTTTTTCACCTTCCGTTAAAATTCCTAATTCTTCAGCTAAGCTCTTAGAAGTATCTGCTAACATAGGGAATTTCAATCCACGTAAATCGTCGTGATCTCTTCTCCAAGCCGCGTGAACGAATTCTGAATCAGTAGATGCACCAATTAAAACCGCATCACGATCAGAGAAATCTCCTGCACGACGGTTAAATTCAGCGATTTCTGTAGGGCAAACAAAAGTGAAATCTTTTGGCCACCAGAACATTACTAACCACTTACCGTCTTTCTTGTGATCTTCTGAAGTAATCGTTGCGAATTCTTTTCCTTGTTCTAAAGAAACAACTGCAGTTTTTGAAAATGAAGGAAATTGACTTCCTAATCCTAATAGGTAATTTGCCATTTTATTTTGTTGGTTTATTGTTCTTGTTAAATTGTGGTACAAAGATCTTCTTAATAAACGTATTAGTCAAATCTATATTTTCTATATTTGTATAGTTTTTAATTATAGTATGACCATCACCCAATTAGAGTACATCGTAGCGCTCGCTGACTTTCAAAGTTTTTCCAAGGCTGCTGATTTTTGCTGTGTTTCACAACCTAGTTTAAGTATGCAAGTACAAAAGCTCGAGGATGAATTAAATATGACCTTGTTTGATCGCAAGGCGAAACCTTTAGTTCCTACCTTAGAGGCGAGAGATATCATTAACAAGGCAAGAGCTATTTTAAGTGAAAGCAAATCGATCCTCTCTTTGTCTAAGGGTTGGTCAAATCAGGTGAATGGAACCGTTTCTATTGGTGTTATTCCGACCATAGCCCCCTATTTAATGCCCAAGTTTTTAGCCGATTTTCAATTAAAATATCCGGATTTGAGTATTCAGATTGCGGAAACAACCACGTCTAACATAAAGAAAGGTATCAAGGAGGGCAAGATTGATATCGGAATTCTAGTCACACCCTTAAATGATTCGTTGGTTGAAATTCCCCTCTATTATGAAGAGTTATTTCTGTATTCGAATGTGTGGGAGGAAGATGGTTCAAAATTAAAGTCAACTTTAGATCCTGCTAAATTATGGCTTTTAGAAGAGGGGCATTGTTTGTCTAGCCAAGTAAATTCGATCTGTAATTTGCCCACTGGTCCTTTAATTGGGACCAAGATGACCTACCAAACAGGAAGTATGGAGACGATTGTACGTTTAGCTGATCAGGGTTTTGGCCAAACGATCATTCCACAAATGTTCGTGGATTACCTAGATCCTAAATTGAAGGAGAAGGTATATACTTTACCTGAACCGAAGCCTGTTCGTGAAGTAGCGCTCGTTCATGCACCCTCTTATTCTAGAAAAGCCATTGTAAAGGCATTAGAGGTAGAAATCCTCGCTCATATTCCAGATTCATGGAAACAGGCGGCAGAACGAAATATTATCCCCATATAGCTTTTGCCTTAGGGCTAAGCAATAAGGGTCTTAAAAAGATTAAACTCGCGCCAAAAACAAAAGTAAGAACCAATATACTAATGCGCATATTGCCTGTTAATTGAATAATTAGTCCAAACATAAAGGTTCCAATTACCGTCGACATGCGATCGCATACATCATAGAAGCTGAAGTAAGAAGCAGTGTCCTTCTCCCCTTTGGGGCATAATTTGGCATAGGTAGCTCTACTATTCGATTGAATTCCACCCATCACGAAACCGATGGCAGTGGCTAATAAATAGAAATTGAATTGTGTCGTAACCGTGTAAGCATAGGCGCAAACGATTATCCACACGAGGACAATAAAACCAAGCGCTTTAATATTCCCCACCCAACCAGATAATCTGGCGCAGAAATAAGCCCCAGGGATGGCCACTAATTGAATTAATAAAATCGTGATGATCAAGGCATCCTCCGGTAAATGTAATTCCTGGCTTCCGAATAAGGCACCTAAATACATCACCGTTTGAGCTCCCATATTAAATAGGAAGAAGCTTAGTAAGAAATTCTTAATCTCCTTATTTAAGGTTACCTCTTTAAAAACCTTCTTAAGTTCATTGAAACCGCCAAACCACCATTGATTGGTGTCTTTTTCCTTTGCTTTCGAATCAGGTAAGTAATGAAGCGGTATTTGTGCAAAAATTAACCACCATAAACCGACGGTTAAGAAGGAAACTCGTGCAGCCATTTCTCCTCCAATTCCGCCATACCATTCTGGTTTTAACAGCATGGTCAGGTTTTGAACTAATAATAAGACTGATCCGATATATCCCAAGGTAAATCCTTTCGCACTTAGACGATCAAAACGGTCTGGGCTGGCGATTTCTGGCAAAAAGCTATTGTAAAAGACCATACTTCCTCCCCAGCCAATGATTGAAAACAAGAATCCGAGTGTGCCAACATAATAATGGCCTTTGCTGAAGAAAAATAAGGCGATGCAACTAAGCGATCCTAAGTAGCAAAAGAAGCGCATGAAGCTCTTCTTTGATCCTGTATAATCTGCAATTCCAGAGAGGAATGGCATTAAAATAGTTAGAGCTAAAAAGGCGAGTGAAATCGAATAGGAGAAAACAACCGTGTTGCTTAACTCAAAACCCAGTATATTAATAATCCCTGGTGTGTCACTACCCAAAGTGACGGCCGCATTTGGAAAATAAATGGGAAAAATGGCTGAAGTAATCGTTAAAGAATGAACTGAATTTGCCCAGTCGTAAAAGGCCCAGGCATTCAATGTTTTCGGATTATTAAGCGATTGTTCCATTAAAATAAGCCTAATTGTTCCCCTTTAGGCGGGTTTTTGACTTCGAAAGGAATATCTTCTTTCTCTTCTTTCTCTGTTGGGAAATTAACGACAAATTCAGGTTCGTCGTTTGTCACGTTTACTTCTTCTGCCAATTGCTTCTCCTCTGTTTCTAATTCGACTTCTGCTTGTGCTTCTACATCATCAGTATCTGCTTCTGCCTCGATTGGTGTCGCTTTTTCGCTAACTGGAGCCTCTTCTTCCGTTTCTAAGAAAGTTAGGTCTACTAGTTTCGGATAATTCAACTTACTACCTAATGCCTTCCATCCGCGAACTTCAGCTAAGTCATCGATGGGGATGATTTCAAGTTCGTTCGTCTTGCCATCTGGTTTGTGCTTAATCTGCACATTAGGAGAGTAATTATCGGTTACGGCAATGAGTTTACTTGCTTTGTGATCTGAGATGAACAAGAATTTCTTGTCTAACGAAGTCGTTTCCAAATGGAAACGCTTGATCAAGTGTGTTTTATTCGATCCGTCGAAATAGGCAGCAGAAATAATCGCCTGAGGCACAAATTTCTTCAGATACATGATTTCCTCTGCTGGATAGCGATTCGTTAATTCGAAATTCGTCAACTCATAGTTTCCTGAAGAGTAGATCGCTAATATGCTGTCATTTGGCTCAAAATTACCAATATGGTCGCCATGTCCATCGCGATTTAAACGACCGATGGTCGGATCATACCAAATATCTACCCCACCTAAGGTCGAAACACCCGCAGATTTCATCGTAATCTTGCGAACTGGATATTTAGTCAGCATGTTACCTAGTGACTCACGACCTTTGATGGCTAATTTCGCGAAATCATAGTCAAATTGCTTGATTTTAGCTGTGCAATTAGCTGTTAAGCTGATTTGGATTACTTCCGCTTCTCCATTCTCATTGGCAGTGAAATAGGTAATCTTCGATTTTGCGTTATCGCTGCTTACTTTGTATTCGCGATCTCTTGTTACCGAAGTCACCTTGAAGCGTTTTACGTAAGATGTGCCTGATTTACCATCTAGGTAAACTAAATTGTAAACTTTGCGGTCATCGTTCTTCTTAAATACCGAACAATAGATGATGTCGCGACCCACGAATACCTTCTCCTGAACCTTCGTAACCACGCAGGTTCCATTCGAACGGAACACGATGATATCGTCGATATCTGAGCAATCCATTACGTATTCGTCTTTCTTTAAGCCATAACCGATGAAACCATCTTCGCGGTTAACGTATAGTTTTTGGTTAGCTGCCGCTACAACGGTAGCTGAGATAGTATTGAAATTCTTGATTTCTGTACGTCTCTCTCTTCCCTTGCCGTATTTAGCTAATAAGTTTTTGAAGTAATCAATCGCGAAGCGAATCAAATTAGCTAAGTGGTCTTCCACTTCGGCTAACTCGTCTAATAAACGCTTCATTAATTCGTCTGCCTTGAAGCTGTCGAATTTAGAAATACGCTTGATACGGATTTCTAATAACTTTAAAATATCCTCTTCCGTAATCTCGCGGTAGAAATCTTTCTTATAAGGTTCTAAGCCTTTATCGACCGTTTGAATCACTAATTCGAAGGTTTCGCATTCTTCGATATCGCGGTAGATGCGGTTTTCGATGAATATTTTTTCCAAAGAGCTGAAGAGCACTTTTTCCATCAACTCCCCTTTGCGGATCTCTAACTCTTGGCGTAATAAATCAACCGTTTGGTTGGTTGAAACACGTAGTATTTCGCCTACACCCATGAAGTGTGGCTTATCCTCAATAATTACGCAGGCATTAGGAGAAATAGATACTTCACAATCCGTAAAGGCGTAAAGCGCATCAATCGTCACGTCAGGTGAAATACCTGGGGCTAATTGGATTTGAATCTCTACGTCTTTGGCCGTATTATCAATCACCTTCTTAATCTTGATCTTACCGGTATCATTTGCCTTGATGATCGAATCAATCAAAGAGGTGGTGGTAGTCGTGTAAGGAATCTCGGTGATAACAAGCGTTTTCTTATCTAATTCATCGATTTTAGCGCGAATACGGATCTTTCCACCCCGTAAACCATCGTTATAATTCGACGCATCCATCATTCCGCCTAATAGGAAATCGGGATATAATTCTACTTTCTTGTTATTTAAAATATCAATCGAAGCCTGAATAATTTCGCAGAAATTATGCGGCATAATCTTCGTTGCTAAACCTACAGCGATACCTTCTACACCTTGCGCTAATAATAAAGGGAATTTGATAGGCAAAGTAACCGGTTCGCGCTTACGACCATCGTAGGACATTTGCCATTCCGTGGTCTGGTTGTTGAAAACAACGTCATTAGCGAACTTAGATAGGCGAACCTCTATGTAACGGGCAGCTGCAGCGCTATCTCCTGTACGGTTATCTCCCCAGTTACCTTGGCAATCGAATAGAAGATCTTTTTGGCCTAAATTAACAATCGCATCATTAATCGACGCATCCCCGTGCGGGTGATACTGCATCGTTTGTCCGATTACGTTTGCCACCTTGTTGAAACGGCCATCGTCCATTTCCTTCAAAGCATGCAGGATACGACGTTGAACCGGCTTCAAACCGTCTTCCACGGCTGGTACCGCACGCTCTAAAATAACGTAAGAAGCATATTCTAAGAACCAATTCTCATACATTCCTGCTACCGCAATCTGATTCTGTAGTGCGCCGTCCGCTGTTTCACTCATAGTTTATTTGCTATTATCTTCCTGGTGGAAAAGTTGGTACATAATTAAGGCTGTGGCTCCCCAAATCAAATTTCCTTCGTAGCTAAAGGAAGGACTTAGGATCTTTTGTCCATTGTAACTCACTTCATGAGGAAGTAGGTTAGCTGGATCTTGAAAGAATGACACAGGTATTTCAAAAATACGATTAATTTCTCTTTTATTTAAATCGTAGCTCAGCTTTTTATTGA
>JBJOIV010000095.1:0-6983 GCA_046046955.1 Bacteroidota bacterium
TTCGAGGAATTAGGCAAAGTAGCGACTGTAATTCTTTTAGGATTCAAGCCCTCACCTACTAATCGATTCTTTAACACATATGCATGTTCCCTCGCTGTTGCAGGCCCTTTTTCGGAAGAAACTTGGACTTGAACATCCACCTCCTTGAACTTAGTTAAACCAGATGCTATTTGCTTAAATAGATAGGTTTTAGGAGTAGATAATAATTCAGTTTTATCTGAAAACTCGAGCTCAGTACACGCTAAATCAAGTGGAGTAACGACAGTTGAATCGGACACATACGCATGAAAAGCCACAATAATTGATTCTTTGGGAACCTGAAATGGCTTTCCTTCCGGCCAAACTAAAGTAGTAAGCGAATCATTCGTAGCTCTAGATGAATCTAATGCCACCTTCGTTAAACTATCATTTAACTTAGCTAAACTGTCAATGGGAATGATTTCACTCGTCTCTTCTTTATCGATTGGCGCCTCTTCACTAGTGCGATTAACAAAAAATAAAATCAAAGCAACAATAATTGCACCTGCAACAAGGCTAATTAAAAAGATCGAGTAATTACGTTTAGTCTTATCATCTGAAGGCGAAAAAGGCTCATCATAAACAACCGAATCCCCTTTAAGCACATCCTTCAACACCAAAATATCAATTAAAGCTACCTGAATTTTCGGAGGCGCTAAGGCATAAAAATCATTCTTTGTCGGTTGATAATATTCCCCGAAGGATTTAAAATCCCGTAAAGCATCGTAATCATACTCTTTCAAGCGAAAACCATACAACGCATAACTCAAGGTTAAACCTTTAATAATCGTTGAACTCTTAGCGCCCAATTGCCCACCTAATAAAGTAGCAATGGCACTTTTCTTATCAGGCAATAAAATGCCCATCATTCCTTCGCCAAAACGATACAAAGATTCATAATCAGGCATTCCTTTTCCTGAACTTAACAACTTCGCTACCTCCTCTTGTGGAGCAGATTTAGCGAGCATAAAATTGTAGAGCGCATTGAAACGGATTCTATTTCGAAATAATTTGAGTGCACTACCTAATACAACCGCTTCAAAAGCTGGAATCAAGTCCAGTACTTTTTCTTGCTTCTCCGTGCACAAATCTGCTAATCGCTTAGCAAAAAACGTTTTTTCTTCCGGTGTTATTAATGCAAATACTTGGCTCATAAGGATTATTTCTAGCCCAAAATTACCTTATTTTTTTTATTTGCTTACCTTTGTAAGATGAAAAAGGTGTTATTTATTGATAGAGATGGTACTTTAATTGAAGAACCAAAAATTGACCAGCAAGTTGATAGCTTCGAAAAGCTCGCTTTCTTACCTGGGGTCATCTCTAATCTAAAGAAAATCACAACCATCACCGATTATGAATTGGTCATGGTAACGAATCAAGACGGTCTTGGGACTGATTCTTTTCCAGAGGACACCTTTTGGCCGGTTCATCAAAAAATGCTGGAAATATTTGCATCTGAGGGCATTATCTTCCAACAAATTCACATCGATCGCAGTTTTCAACACGAAAATAAACCTACTCGTAAGCCTGGAATAGGTATGTTAGGGGAATACTTCACGAATGACTATGATTTAGCTAACTCTTTTGTACTAGGTGATCGCTTAACTGATATTGAATTAGCGAAAAATTTAGGTGCCAAAGGAATATTTATCGGCGACTTGGAGATACCCGTTGAATTAAGTGCCTATACAGCTTTGCAATGTCAAAATTGGAATGAAATACACGAATTCTTCCTCTTACCTGATAGACACGTTGTTCATGAACGCAATACTCATGAGACGAAAATTTCCATCGATTTAAATTTAGATGGAAAAGGGATAGCTAAGAATGAAACAGGCTTAGGCTTCTTCGATCACATGTTAGACCAAATCGCGAAACATGGAAATCTTGATCTTTCTGTCAAAGTGGCTGGCGATTTACATATCGATGAGCACCACACGATAGAGGATACGGGCATTGCCTTAGGGGAAGCATTTGCCTTAGCTTTGGGAAATAAAAAAGGAATTGAACGCTACGGCTTTTTATTACCCATGGATGATTGTTTAGCACAAGTAGCTATCGACTTTTCTGGCCGCAATTGGCTGGTTTGGGAAGCCACATTTAAACGGGAGATGATTGGCGAAATGCCGACTGAAATGTTCTTTCACTTTTTCAAATCCTTCTCAGATGGAGCTAGATGTAATTTAAATATTCAAGCTACGGGTGAAAATGAGCATCACAAGATAGAGGCGATTTTCAAAGCTTTCGCCAAGGCGATAAAAATAGCGGTAAATAGAGACCGAAAAAATTTAGATTCTTTGCCAAGTACCAAGGGACTTCTTTAAAATAATTCGTAAATTTGAATCATTAAACAACAATACAATGGGATATTCAGGAGCAGCGTTTTTTATCATCTTATTTGCAATTTCAATTGTAGTAGGTGCTAAACTTCAAAAAATCTATAAAGAGAGAGGAAAATAATCCTCTCTCTTTTAGTTTAAATTCCCATTATCAGCAAAGCTGTAAAAAGTGGATGCTCCCACGATAAGGTGATCAACTACATCGATATCAAATAACCTTCCCGCTTCCATCACCTGTTTCGTTAATTCAATATCAGACCTACTTGGCCACATCTGGTCACTTGGGTGATTGTGTGCTAAAATAATGGAGGACGTTAATCGCTCTAAGGCTGATTTGAATAAAAGGCGAATATCAACCGTCGTTCCAGAAACACCTCCGATGCTTAACTTTTCTGCTAATACAACCGTGGACGCCCGATTAAGATGAAATACCCAAAATTCTTCTCGAATCAAATCGGCTAAATAGGGTTTAATAACCTCATAGGCATCGACTGAATTACGAACAACGAATTTAGAACTAGACTCATATATCTGCCTTCTTCGTCCTAATTCAAGCGATGCGACTAGCAAAGCAGCCTTTGCAGTGCCTATTCCTGGTAATTTCTTAAAATCAAATAGATTATATCGAGCTAGAACACTCAGATCTCCACTAACCGATTGAACAAGTTTATTCGCTAACTCTTCTGCTGAGTGATTCGCAAAACCTGAACTAATGAGGAGGGTCAGTATTTCGACCAATGTTAATTCCGCAGCTCCTAGACGAGCTAATTTCTCCCGAGGTAAATCTTCCTTTTTGACCATTTTCATGTCTGAAAGGTAGACCTTATAAACGAATAAACCCCTCTTGTGGAGGGGTTTATCACTATCTTGATTATCTAAAATTAAGCAGCTACTTTGTTCACTAACTTCGCTAATTTAGATTTCTGATTTGCAGCTTTATTCTTGTGGATGATGTTCTTCTTAGCCAATTTATCTAAAGAAGATGAAACTTGCTTGTAAAGCTCGATCACCACTGATTTATCAGTCGTCAATCTCAATTTCTTGATTAATGTACGAGTTGATTTGTGTTGGTAACGGTTACGTAAACGCTTTGCTTCGTTAGAACGGATACGCTTTAGTGCTGATTTATGATTTGCCATCTGTTAAATAAAATTCTCTTTTTACAAAATTGAAATGCAAAAGTAAGTAATATGAACATAAGTAGCAAGACTATCCTTAAAATTTTATTATTCTTCTGTATGGCTTCAGACGTACATGCGAAGACTACCTGGGGATTTTTTGGACATCGGAAGATTAATTTACTCGCTATTTATACCCTCCCTCCTGCTTTACATCTATTCTACCGTAGGCATCAAAAGGAATTACAAGAATTGGCGGTATTGCCTGATGCAAGGCGGTATATCTTGGATGAGGAAGCTGCGCGGCATTATATTGATCTAGATATCTATGATCTGAACAAAGTGAGTTTTAGCACCTGGGAGCAAATGTTGCGTAGAACGTCTGAGGATTCATTACGCAAGCATGGCATCGTTCTTTGGCATATTCCTATCGTATACCAGCGTCTAGTGAATGCCTTTATCAAAAAGGATAGCCTACAAATTATCAAGTTATCCGCAGAGCTAGGTCATTATGTCGCGGACGCTCATGTTCCTTTACATACGAGTTCGAATTATGATGGCCAAAAAACGGGTCAAAGTGGCCTGCATAGTTTTTGGGAATCCCGTATTCCAGAACTTCTCGGCGATAAATTAGATCAATTTAGCGGCCCCGCCACCTTCATTTCGAATGTACAACAGTTGAGCTGGACTTGGGTATTAGCTTCTCACAGAGAATTACCCCATTTGTTTAACATAGCCACCACAATAAGCCAATCGATGAAAGAAGCGGAAAAATATAGTTTCGAACAAAAAGGTACCACTTTAATTAAAACACCGAGTCTAAAATATAGTCTAGCTTACCACAAAGCCTTAAATAAGCAAATAGAATCTAGGTTTATAGCCTCGGTTCAACATGTGGGTGACCTCTGGTATTCTGCTTGGTTAACAGCGGGCGAACCATCTTTCGAATAAATTTTGCAATTTTGCAAAATGAACACCAACCCATTTATTCAATTAAAACCAGGAAAAGATGCACCCGTTAAGCGCTTTCATCCCTGGGTATTCTCCGGCGCAATTGCGAAACAAAGTCCACAACTGCAAGACGGTGATTGGGTTAATGTGTATAGTTCACGTGAAGAATTCCTTGGAACGGGCCATTTTCATAATGGAAGTATCGCCGTAAAAATCATCTCTTTTCAAGCCATTGAATCGAAGCAAGCTTTTTGGGAGAATCGCATCCAAAATGCATGGGATTTGCGCGCCTTATTACCTTTGGAAAAAACCAATGCCTTCCGTTTAATACACGGTGAAGGGGATGGTTGCCCCGGATTAATCATGGATTTATACAAGGATGTACTTGTCTTTCAAGCCCATACGATAGGAATGCACCGCGACCGAGATGAAATCGTGGAAGCGGTTAAAAAAGTATTAGGCAAGAAAATCAAAGCGATCTACGATAAAAGTAGAGAAACATTACCGACGGAATACGCACAGAATTGCACAAATGGCTTCGTATTTGGTGAGGTAGCGGTTCCATATAAGGTCCAAGAGAATGGAATTTCATTTTCGATAAACTGGATTACAGGACAGAAAACGGGCTTCTTTATTGACCAGCGTGAAAACAGAGCCCTGTTAGCAAAATATGCTAAAGGAAAATCTGTTCTCAACACGTTTTGTTATTCAGGAGGTTTCTCACTATATGCTTTAGAGGCGGGTGCAGCGTCTGTTATTTCATTAGATGCTTCGGCCAAAGCCATTGATTTAGTCAACGCCAATATCGCCTTAAATAAAATGCAAGACTTGCAGCATGAAGCCATTGTAGGTGAAACTCTACCCTATTTAAAGGCTAATGAAGATGAGTTTGATATAATCGTATTAGATCCACCGGCCTTCGCTAAATCCATGAATGCAAAGCACAAGGCTTTACAAGGATATCAAAAGATCAATGAATTAGCGCTACGTAAAATCAAAAAGAATGGACTCTTATTTACCTATTCTTGCTCACAAGTTATCACGAGGGATCTATTCTACAATATGCTCGTAGCCGCTGGAATTGCTGTAGGACGTGAAATTCAGGTGATTCATCAGATGACACAGTCGCCTGATCATCCGATTAACTTATTCCATCCAGAGAGCAATTACCTGAAAGGATTCGTTTTAAAAGTATTATAAACCAAAAAGGCAGCCCGAGAGCTGCCTTTTTTCATATATCACAAAAACCTAGTCCACAAAACGGAACAATCTGTTCCAGCGGATAATCTTCCAAAACTCTGACGAGAATAAGCTTTTGTTTGAATCAATCGACATCCAGACAAAGAACGCTTTCCCTACGATATGATCTGAAGGCACAAAACCCCAAAAGCGCGAATCAGCTGAATTATGGCGGTTATCACCCATCATAAAGTAATAATCTTGTTTGAACGTATACGATGTTATCGCTTTCCCTTCAACCGTGATTTGGTAGCCAGCAATCTTCACGTCTTTATTGCCTTCGTATTTCTGAATGGCTTCTCCATAAAGCGCCACATTAGCCGGCGTCATCGGAACCGTTAAACCCTTAGCAGGCACTTTTAACGGACCATAAAAATCACGGTTCCACTTAAACAAGGTGGTATCATGAGGGAAAATATCCACAAAAGTGACACCTTTAGGATCTTTGAAAAGTTCCTTATCAAAAGATTTAGGAAAAGCTAAGGCTTGAATTTCATCCACCATCGCTTTCGAGGTATTCATTTTATAGCCCCAAAGCACATTTTGCGAATCTGGTTCCGCAAGAGGCAACCAATCCGCTGAATCATAACTAGCGTCTGGGGAATTACGAATACCATATCCTTCAAAGAATTTCTCATCTAAATTCTCCTTCGTCTTCATGAAAACCGGATGCTGCATGCGAACCGGATTCTCCATGGCCTTGCCATTCACAATCACTTGTTGATCACGTACTTCTAATACATCTCCAGGAGTCGCTACGCAACGCTTTACATAGAAAGTACGCAAGTCTACCGGTGCATCCCCATCCTCTTCAAAATTAGGCACATTAAATACAACCGCATCCCCTTGCTTCACAGAAGAGAATCCAGGAAGGCGATAAATAGGCAAATCTAACCAGCTTACATAAGAAGGGATATTCGTAAACCAGATCTTTTGATGCGTCAATGGCAACTGTAAAGGCGTTTTAGGCGTACGAACTCCATAGTGTAGTTTACTCACAAATAGAAAGTCACCTACCATGAGGGAACCTTCCATGGATGGAGTAGGAATCGTATAGGCTTCAAACACAAAGAAGCGAATTAACGTGGCTGCCACGACAGCAAAAGCCACAGAATCTAACCACTCTCTGAAAGCTGATTTTTGTTTTTTAGGTGTTTCTTTCGTCTCCTTCATCTTATTTTAACATATCGTCCATTCCTAGGACTCCTTTTTTATCTTTAACCCACTCAGCTGCGATCACGGCACCTAAGGCAAAACCCTCCCGGCTAAATGCCTCGTGAGTGATTTCGATTTGATCTACTTTGGAAATATATTTTAC
>JBJOIV010000096.1:0-6938 GCA_046046955.1 Bacteroidota bacterium
CATTTTCAATGCGGCTTGGGCAAAATTCCCAGGTGTAAAGGAAATGAGCTCTGAATCTGCCCAAAAATTGGTTAAAACCATGAAGCCCATCATCGATGAGCAATTATTGTGGTTTGCCTACACAACAGATGGAACGCCAGTGGCCTTCTTCATTGTGATCCCTGATTTGAACCAAATCGTGAAACACCTAAACGGGAAACTGAACTGGTGGGGCATGATTAAGTTCTTGTTATTAAAATTAAAAGGAACCTTGACGCGTACGTGTGGGGTGATTTTTGGGGTAACCCCCGATCACCAAGGCAAAGGCGTCGAGTCAGCCATTGCACTTCGCTTCCGCGAAGTAGCTCGCACAAATCCATTCTATCCATATACAACCATGGACATGAATTGGGTGGGTGATTTCAATCCTAAAATGCTTCGATTTGTCTCCCAACTAGGAGCTACGAACGATAAAACTTTTATTACATACCGCAAATTTTTCAATCCAAACCAACCCTTTAGTCGTTGTCCTAAAGTAGGTTAATTAATTTATTATGAGCTTATTATCCATTGGAACCGTTGCGTTCGACGCCTTAGAAACTCCTTACGGAAAGACCGATAAAATCATCGGTGGATCTTGTACTTACATCGCTTTATCAGCGGCCTTCTTTTTGCCAAAAGTAAACGTGGTGGCTGTAGTAGGAGATGATTTTCCTCAAGAATACATGGACACTTTGACGTCTCGCGGCATCAACTTAGATGGTTTACAGATCAAGAAAGGGGAGAAATCGTTTTTCTGGGCAGGTAAATACCACAACAACATGAATTCACGTGACACTTTAGTGACGGAATTGAATGTGTTAGCGGATTTCAAACCGGTTATTCCTGCTTCTTACCAAGATTGTGATTATTTAATGCTGGGTAATCTAACTCCACAGGTGCAAATCGAAGCGATTCAAGGATTAGCTAAGCGCCCGAAATTAGTCGTAATGGACACCATGAATTTCTGGATGGACGTAGCGATGGACGATTTGAAGCGTGTGTTGACGATGGTCGATGTACTTTGCATCAATGATGAGGAGGCACGTCAATTATCGGAGCAATACTCTTTACGTACCGCTGCTAAAATGATCATGGCGATGGGACCTAAGACCTTAATCATCAAGAAAGGGGAGCACGGTGCCTTGTTATTCCAAGGAGATCGCATGTTCTATTGCCCAGCGCTTCCATTGGAAGACGTATTTGATCCAACAGGTGCGGGAGATACCTTCGTAGGTGGATTCATCGGATACCTAGCAAAGACGGACGATATTTCGTTTGAAAATATGCGTCGTGCGATTGTTCACGGATCTGCGATGGCGTCTTTCTGTGTGGAGAAATTCGGAACAGAACGTTTATTTGAAATTACAGAAGCTGATTTAGCGAGCCGTGTCAATGAATTTAGAGAATTAGCTTCGTTCTAATTCTTATCCCACGATCACCTCGTGCATCTTATCCAGGTTCAGGTACTTAGCAGCCATGTCTCTAATATCCTGGGCCTGGATATTTTTTATGCTGTCCTGGAACTGATCGTAGAAGTCGGGTGCTAAGCCATCTAATTGAATCACGCGCACCTTTTCGGCGATATCGAAAGCCTGCGTCAGTTCACCTGTGAAGCTTCCCATGAGGTAACTTTTGACGATTTCTAGTTCCTCTGTAGGTACTAAATCGTTTTGAAGAATCGTGATTTCTTTTTTGATTTCTGCCAAAGTCGCGTCCACATTCTCTCCATTCACATCCGTTCCAACGACCCAATATCCTCCCCGCGGGTAAGGTGCTAGGCTGGAGGAAATGCCGTACGTAAATCCTTTGTCTTCGCGAATATTTTTCTGCAAACGAGATCCGAAATACCCTCCCAGCAACGTATTCATCACGCTGTAATGGAAATAGTCCGGGTGATTTCTAGAAATGGCCGGCAAGCCGAATCGGATAGAGCTCTGAACGGAGCCTTCTTTTTCTTCCCGAAGGCGGATAGGCTCTTTCGCTGTTTGGAGTGTGGGGATCGAAATAGCGGGACTGTTAAAGGATATTTGTCCTAGCGTCGCATCTAAATAGGCGATTTGCGCCTCGGTAATCTTACCTGAAAGGAAGATGACAGGTTTTTGGGATTTCCAGGTGACTTTGAAATGCTTTTTAATTACCTGTTGATCTAAAGCTTCAAAATCCGATGCCACCGTAAAACGTCCGTAGGGGTCGCTTGGGAATAGGTTAGAACGGAATTTCTGACTGGCAGCGTAAGATGTTTTCTCCCAGTTTAATTTCGTTTTTTGGCGCTCGATTTCGAGTTCTTTTTCGACTTCTTCTTCCGGGAAGCTCGCTTTTTGCAGAATTTCCGCAACGAGGGGAAGGAGGGAATTAAAATGTTTATTGAGGCCGTAAACCGTAAAGGTTCCATGGTCTAGGCTCGCTTGAACGTCCCAAAATGCCCCGAAAAAATCAAAATCTTGGTGTATTTGTTGAGCCGTATGCGTCGCGGTTCCTCGCTTCATCAAGGAGGCTGTCATGCCAGCTAATCCCGCTAGTGGGCTGTGAATAGCACCTGCTTTGGTACTCAACTCAAACTTAAAAACCTCCTGCTCTCCCGCTGAAACCACCCAAACCTGAATCCCATTCGACAAGGTGTGCAGGCTAGGGGAAGGGAATAAAACTTTCTCCACCGGGTAGGCGGCAGGGGCATTACGGCGATCTAACATATTATTTTACAGGCTGATTAATGCCCGCAATGAGCGTTAAACGTAAGGTATTAGCTAAAGGGCTTCCTTGGCCACTCGGCACTAAATAAGCGAAATCTAGTCCGTATTTTGAGTCCATTTTAAAGCCTAAACCGAAGGTAAAGTACTTGCGATTCCCCTTCATTTCACTCTCGTGAAAATAACCTGTTCTCAAAGCAAAGGCATTATTAAACAAGTATTCTGCGCCGACCGAAGTAGTCACCTCTTTTATCTCTTCACCAATTCCATCCGGTGCATCCGCTAAGGATCCGAAAATTCCTCCAATCGCCGAAACCGTCGCCGGATCCGTCCCGATCATCTTGCCATTTTCATAGGCAGGGGGCGTAGGAACCATCAATTTATTGAAGTCAACCGTGAAAGTCAGCTTGTTTAAATCATCTATCTCGTGCGTCGCCGCCATGCCCACTCGTAAATTAGTTGGGA
This sequence comes from Bacteroidota bacterium, assembly GCA_046046955.1. Lineage (GTDB taxonomy): Bacteria > Bacteroidota > Bacteroidia > Cytophagales > Spirosomataceae > Aquirufa. Next base: position 3,174 of record JBJOIV010000096.1, read on the forward strand.
TGAAGTTTCGCTCTGTTCCCCCGTAGGTTACTTTACCCGAAATGTTTGAAAGTGTTAAGCCGTAGCTGTATTTCCAAGGACCTACGCTCGGCTTAGCGTAGAACACAGAAATATCTGCGGCTACTGTTTGGGCTGGTTTAAGCGCGTTGCTAACCCCGCCAGAACCCTGGTAATTACCTAATAGATTCGAGTTGATGTATTTTAAATTCATCCCTAACGAAAGTGCGGGAGATAATTTTCTGGCGTGGGAAATGCCGATGGCGAATTCTTTGGAATTAAAATTACCTGCGCTAGTCCCGTTATCTAAAGTCGCTTGGAACATACCCTGATCGAAATAATCGATGGCAAACCCAAAGACTAAATTCTTTTTCGTCACCGTATAACCTGCCACATTATAAAGTGCCATATCATTCACTAAGTTGCGTAACCAGGGGGTATAGGATAGGGAAAAGCCCATTTTTTTATCAGTCGTCGCTAATTTTGCTGTATTCCAATGAATCGCATTCGCATCCACGGATAAAGCAACTCCTGCATCACCCATCGCCGCAGAACGCGCGTCAGGGGCTACATTAAGGAATAATAGCGTGGGTGTGGGAATACGCCCGGCATTCACTTGGCCTGAAACTAGGGTAGTTTGCGCTTGTGAGGCAAATCCGATCGCCGTAATTAGTAGGGTTAGTAATTTTCTCATGTTCTATTTAATATGCCCAATTTTGCCGCTAAAGCTAGCAAATGGAGCTCCAGTTCCGTAGGTCAATTCTAATTGATAGTAGTTTATGAAATCAAATTGGGCTTTCTCCTCGTTACTCCAATCAATTGAGAATGTTAGATTAGCGTCATCACTACCAGGAATGATTCCGCTTCGCTCTACGATTTGTTTCCCTAAGTTACTATAAATTTTTAGTTTGTAGGCGTAGCTGGTCCAGCGTTTCTCTTGTAAAAAGGAGAAGTTGCTTCGTTCGGTCATCGGATTCGGGTAGATCCGTAATGTCCGATTTTCTTTTGTAGCTGCCACCGTGAACTCAAACGTTAAATTCCCTTGATTCGTATGTACATCGAAACATGAAACCTGAATTTTATATTTCCCGGGTTTTAAGGAGTCAAAAGGGTAGGTGACGGACCCTTTGTTGCTGGAATTTACCGCAGGCGTAAATACCTGTGAAAGCGGAATTTTCAAGGTATCGTTGATGCTTAAATAGGCTAATTCACCTTTAGGTCCCACAAAACGGAGGGAGCTAGCGTCGCTGATATGGATTTGAAGAATCGGATTAGGCGAGCAGGCTTGTACGTCTGTTTCATTTAATAGTAAGGCCGTTAAAGTGGGGGCATTGGATTCGCTGGTTTCCGTGGTTTTTCGGAGTTGCACCTTCATTCCTCCGCCGTATCGCGTTCCATCAGCGACATGGGCGCGCCATTTTAATTGGGAGCTGGGCAAGCTAGCTAGATTGAATTTGCCTTTTACCACGGTGGCCGTCCTACTTCCTTCGAGTGACCCTGGGATGGTGTAGCTGAATTTATCTGTTTTGGTCCCCAAAGTCTGTAAACTCCGGTCTTCCCCGTAATGATATACCTGAATTTCTCCGTCGATGGCTGGTGTCGTCTGACCTTGAATGACCCCATTCGCTAAAGTATCCAGGCGAAGGCTCAATGCCTGTTGATTCCAAGGAAGCGGCATCGAGGGATCTCCCAGCAAGGTGATATTTCGGTTGATGACCCCGGATTGACTTTCGTTTTTAGAATCCTTGAACAAATCGCCTAGTCGATAATCTTTGTTATTTAGATGATTAGTTAATTGTCTATAAAATGCCTGGCCGAATAAATAATTGCTACTCTGAAATACAGGTCTGGTCGTGGAAATTAGTCCAATGGAACCGCCCTGATTCGACAGCAGGCTGACTTCAGCACCAGATAATTGATTCGGATCATCAAAACGGCCAAACTGGCAAGTCGCCGTCAATAGGAGCGGTAATTGCTTGCTGTTTTTTAGCGTCTGCAATTCATTTATGGTGATCACCTTTTCATCCGTCCAGGCGGATTCGGAACCATGTCCGAGGAAATGGATGAAATCAGCGTCTTGATTGAAGAGGTCGAGACTCGCTTTTTTAGCCGCTACCGAGCCATAAAATCCATTCGATAGCTCTTGTGGAAATTGGTCTAGGTAGGTTTTATTCACCTGAAATGCGGAAGGAATTAATTTCGAAAAGTCTTCTGCATCTTGCACGTGGATGTTAGAATCCCCATCATCCGCTAGCCAAGCAAAGCGAAACGGTTGTTTAGCCTTGATCGTCTCATAGCTGATGATTTTGTTTACTAGCGTGAACGCTTCTTCCGCTGATTTTGCTGGAATGCGTCCGATTCCCACAGCAATCGATTCATTCTCGGCTTCATTTCCTTCGAGCCATTCCCCTTGATTGTCTCCTAATAGGCCAAAATAGTCATCCGAAACGTAGGTCTGCAAAGGTTGCAGCGATTCCCTACTTTCATAGCTAGGCACGTAATTAATCCGTTCTGTGGCGGTGGCGACCTTATTGATTCCCTTGTAATCGACCGAAGCATCCCCAAACAACAGCAAATAGCGGGGCTTTTTTATTCGGATGAAATCTCGGATGGCTGTCACATCTACCTTGCCTGAAGAGAATTCATTATAAATTTCTGCGGTCGAATAGGCTTTCGCCTTCAGACCTTGGGAGGCGCGGTAGCTCGCGAAGAGTTTAGCGGCGGGTAAAATGGAGGGACTAGCAATGATAATTAAATCAGTGGATGCGTCTGCTCGGATATTTTGATTCGTAATGAGTTCGAAGGAGCTGGGGTCAGCCGCTTTGGCCGGATCAAAAACCAGTAATTCAGCGCCAGGGGCTAATTTCGAAAAGTAGAGGCTGCTTGATTTTTGCCACGTCTTGCCTGTTTCTTTTACCCAAACCTGGTGATTCGCTTGTAGATTTTTGATGGAAATATGGAAGGAGGAATCCGTTTTATTCGGTAAAAAATACCGAGGGTTCTCGTTTAAGGCATTGAATTGGCGTGGGTATTCGAAGTCGATGAAATCGATGTAGCCGGAGCCCGTCGTATTGGAGTAAGCTAAATTCCAGCTCCAGTTTCCGTCTTTTATTTCAGGGTAGACTTTGGCTGCAAAGTCCCGAACGAAGGCTTTTTGATCATAGCGACCTCCTGTGGTCGCCGGGAATACTAAGGGGGCAATTGTATTTCCAGGAATTGAAAAAGTAAAAGTGCCTGGAGCGATAGAAGAGGAGGCTAGACGCCCTTTCAGATTTCCTGGGAGTCCTGTCTTATAATCTGATAATGGATACTGAATACTTCGATTTACATTCCCGAAAAATCCATCTCCTAGCCATTCCCGACCCGACTGCAACAGGTTATACGTCTCGGGTTCATAATGAAATCGACTCTGTCCATAATCCAAAGCAGCAGTACTCGCAGAGCCGGTTGCCGGATAGTTCACAACTAAGGAAGGCGCCGGATCATCTAAGCGGATATAATAAAAGGTGGTGTCGCTGTAGCTGTGTTGGAACTTCTCACCCCAAAAAACTACCTTATCTCCTTGCTTCAGAATAGGTATGGCTTGCAGGTCAATAGGTCTAGGGGCAGCATTGGATTGAGGTAATTGCCCTATTTCGTGGCCGTAAACGCCTATTTGGAAGGCTTTTTGATTGTACTTTGCTAGAAAGGCAGGGCTTATTTGATAGAGTCCGGATTGGGTGATACCTACTTTAATCCATCTGCCGGTGGATAGGACGGAGTTTTGGG
>JBJOIV010000097.1:0-6926 GCA_046046955.1 Bacteroidota bacterium
CTCCAGGTGTTATCAAAGGGGGTAAAATGGTGCAAAAATTACGTAAGGTAACTTTACGTGGTCAAGCAGAAAACATTCCTGATTTCGTAACAGTTGATATTTCTGGTTTAGACTTAGGTCAAACAGTGAAAGTAAACAAATTAGCTGTGGAAGGATGTGAGATCTTAAATCCAATGTCTAACCCAGTAGCAACAATCGATATCCCAAGAGCATTAAGAGGAAAAATTAACGCTTAATTTCTCAAACGGATTTCACAGATTGATAGATAAAAGAAAAGCCCCGCTAATGCGGGGCTTTTTTCATGCCTTATGTGTAAGGATTATTTCTTTGCTACAATCGCCTTAACGATAGGAGCTTTTTCGATCTTCGCTGCATGATCATTGTCACCTACGTGAATGTAAGGAGCAATGACTAAAGAAACGATCGACATTAATTTAATCAAGATGTTCATAGAAGGACCAGACGTATCTTTGAATGGATCACCTACGGTATCACCTGTAACGGCAGCCTTGTGAGGCTCAGAACCTTTCTTGTAAGTTTGGCCATCGATTAAAACACCTTTCTCAAATGATTTCTTAGCGTTATCCCAAGCTCCACCTGCATTTGATTGGAAAATACCCATCAAAACACCTGAAACAGTTACACCCGCTAAAACACCACCTAAAACCTCAGGTCCCATCGTGAAACCTACGATAACCGGAACGATTAATGCAATCGCACCTGGAAGGATCATTTGACGGATAGAAGCTTCTGTAGAAATAGCTACGCATTTCTCGTATTCTGGCTTCGCTTTGTATTCCATAATTCCTGGAATCTCACGGAATTGACGACGAACCTCGTTCACCATTTCCATCGCAGCTTTACCTACCGCAGAGATACATAAAGCCGAGAAGATAAATGGAATCATACCACCTACGAATAAACCAGCTAAAACATCCGCTTTGTAAATATCAATGTGGCTAATGCCTGCAATACCTACGAAAGCAGCAAACAAAGCTAAGGAAGTCAAGGCTGCAGAAGCAATCGCAAAACCTTTACCTGTAGCAGCTGTCGTATTACCTACCGCATCTAAATTATCTGTACGCTCACGAACCTCACCTGGAAGTTGCGACATCTCAGCAATACCACCAGCGTTATCTGCGATAGGACCAAAAGCATCGATCGCTAATTGCATCGCCGTAGTAGCCATCATACCTGCAGCAGCGATAGAAACACCATAAATACCAGCAAAGTGATAAGAACCGATGATACCTGCCGCTAAAACAAGGATAGGTAAAACTGTTGATTCCATACCTACCGCTAAACCACCAATGATGTTTGTCGCGTGACCTGTACCTGATTTTTGTACGATTGAATCAACTGGACGCTTACCCATCGCTGTGTAATATTCAGTAATGATTGACATTAAAGCACCTACTACAAGACCTACGATAATCGCATAGAATACATCCATTGATGTGAAAGTAGTACCACGAAGCGTTAAGTATTCTGGTAAAATATTCTTCACTAAGAAATAAGACGTCACAAACGTAATCGCGATAGAAGTATAGTTACCAACGTTTAACGCATTTTGAACAGATGCCGTTTCGCTTGAGATACGTACAAAGAACGTACTTACTAAAGAAGCAAGTAGGCCTACACCGGCAATTAACATCGGTAATAATACAGGAGAGAAGCCACCGTAATTATCTGTAACCGAAATTTCTTGTCCTAAAACCATCGTTGCAAGAATCGTAGCTACGTAAGAACCGAATAAGTCAGCTCCCATACCTGCCACGTCACCCACGTTATCACCTACGTTATCCGCAATAGTTGCTGGATTACGCACATCATCTTCTGGGATACCCGCTTCTACTTTACCTACTAAGTCAGCACCTACGTCAGCAGCTTTGGTATAAATACCACCACCCACACGTGCAAACAAGGCGATAGACTCAGCTCCTAAAGAGAAACCAGCTAATACTTCGATCGCCGTTTTCATCTCTACAGATGTTAAAGCTTGACCTTGTGCGAAGATTTGATAGAAGGCAATAAATAAACCACCAAGACCTAAGATAGCTAAACCAGCTACACCCATACCCATTACAGAACCACCTGTGAAAGAAACAGATAAAGCCTTAGCTAAAGAAGTTCTTGCTGCTTCTGCTGTACGAACGTTTGCCTTTGTTGCAACGATCATACCAATATAACCAGCCGTTGCAGAGAAAACTGCTCCGATTAAGAAAGCTACTGCAATTAAAGGGGAGGAGTGAATCGGATTTTCCGGTGTACCCTCTTGAGAACCTAACCAAGCTAATAAAATAGCGGTAGGGATAGCGAAATAAGTTAAAATTTTCCACTCTGCTTTTAAGAAGGCAATCGCACCATCTGCGATATAACCAGCCAACTCCTGCATTTTTTCATTTCCGGCATCTTGTTTAGACACCCAATTAAACTTCCATGCTGTGTACAGCAATCCTACTAAACCAAAAGCAGGAACTAGGTAAACAATTTGATTCATAAAGGTTGATTTAGATTATTCCAAAAAAATTTAGCACAATTTAGGTAAATGAGGGCAAATAAACAATTAGAAAGGCAATCTGACTAGAATTTTCCATTTTTCCGGAACGACAGAACCCAGTGGATAGACGAAATCTACCCCTAAAATTTTACCAATTCCCGTTATACCATAACTAAGTTCCTGGTAATTAACTACTTGAGAATTAACTGAAGTTTGTAAATAAGCATAGCCTACTTTTTCCTTCAATCCGTACATCGATAAAAACGCATTTTGTGTCAACACAAACTTGCGAGGCTCCCATTGAAGAAATGCCTTGAAATGCCCTCCTGGATTTGAAAGAGCATAATACGGAAGCGCTAAAAATCGATTGTCTCCTGAGCTAATATTGATTTCATTCCCCCTAAAGTGCTGATAATCTAAAATTAAGCTAGGCTTATTAATAAAGTGTGCCCCTGAAATGCGGTAATTGATTGATCCCCAATTTGCTAAAGGTATAGTTTGGAACACCTGAAAGGATACCTTACTATAGTCATTATCACCAAACGCCTGTTCATACATCCCTTGTAAGGTTGGACCTGACTCATTAGATAGACGTCTCGCTCCATTATAGCGTCTCCAAATTGCAAAGGGCTGGTAGCGCACTACAATGGATCCGAAAACTTGCTGGCTCGTCGAAAAAGGATTTCCATTTGACTCAAAACGCCTTTCTTTATAAAAGAAACCATTCTCTTCGTGATTTTCTAAAGAAGATCGAGAACGGTATTCTAATGTTGAATTCACATTCCATTTTGAATTCAATTGAATGGCATAGTTCGCTTTAATAAAATCCTTTTGGTAAAGTTTCAGGTAATTCTGAGATAGAAACAACGCATAGAATAGATTGACAGTAGCTGAAATAGGCTCTGTTGAATTAATCTGTTCGACCGTAGATCCTCCAGCAAACTGCAAAAACTGGCGATTCTCATCCCAATTACGCTCGATATAGGCCATGCCATTCCAAGCCTTTCGAGAAAAGGCATAGCGTACATCTAATCCTGCCCCAAAATAATCAGCTAATTTATACGTGTATCGATAATCAACACGGCGACTCAATTGATAACCATCCACGGCATTATAACCGGATTGAAATCCACTCAGGCTTAATCTAGCACTTACTCCTTTTTGGCCATAAGTATATGTTCTAGCATTATATATATCGTTGTAACGAAAACGTGGTAAAGCATTGACCGAATCCTTCAGTCGTTTCTTCTCATCTTGCACATACAAACTATCAGCCTCCTGGTAGCCTTTCACCTCTGCCTCTGTCAGTGGAACCTGACGTTCTGCTTCCCAAAAAGACTCCTTCTTCAATCCCGCACTCGAATCAACCGTTATCGAATAATCTGAGCTGAACTCCTCTTTCTGTTCTTTTTTCTCCTCTTTATCCACCTGCTTCAATACTTGACGAAGCTTTTTACGTGTCAATTCTTTCCCGAGGGCTAATTTAGGCGTAGCTATTTTTTCCTTGTTAATTTCTTTCGCCCAATCTTTATGTAAGCGCTCTTCTATAATGGTAGGCTTTACGACAAAAGCAGGATTAACTTTAATCGCATATTCTTTTACCTGCGTAATGTAGCGAAACGTCGCACCAAAGCCCATCGCATCAAAATTCACATTCACATCATAATTAATGGGCATCCAAACACCCTGAAATAAAGCATTCTGTTGCTGAAAAGTATAATAGCCCTGTGAGTTTCGGAAAGCTAAACTAAAGGAATAAATACTCCAGGTATCCTCTACAATAGATAAGGTTCCCTCAAACAAATCATCAGCCGTCGATTTCGGCTTAACTTGAATCTTGGAGACCGTTTGACCATTCAACTGAAAACTACCTAAATAGGCAAACTTATAGAAAGAGAATGCAGAAGGGGATAAGGGACTAATTAAACCGCCCCAGACTTTAGGCTGGTAAAAATTCGTTTGCGTAATGCGTAAATTGGGTGCTCCTGAATTTCGAAGTACGGCCGGTAAGTTATTACGATTTGAAAGAACTTTTTCTTCTATTTTATTAGGTCGAGTATACGTAATCTGATTAATACCTTCCAAAACATAGGTAGAACCCACCTTTATACCGGCCTCTTTCTCCATTTTCTTTCCCACTAGTGCATTCATGACCTTGGAAATGGAAGTGATTTTACCTGCACCTTTGACATAGCCTTTGGCAGAATACCGATCAATTTCTTTTAAATGAAACGGAGCCATTGAAATCATGCGACGCATCATACCGATCGCCGGATCTTCTTTTAAACCTCCCACATTTACATCCTGTAGAGTTACTGTCTCTTCAGACAAAACGACATCTAAAGACTGATCTCCCGTCATGGAAATTTTATGCGATTTAGGCGTGTGACCTAAAAATCGAAAGACGACTTCGTGCTCACCTTTAGGCAAATTAATCGCATACTTTCCTTCTTCATTAGCTAACGAACCTTTATTCAGATCATTGATCCAAATCGTTGCAAAAGGCATTAATTCGCCTTTATTCGAGCGAATAGTACCGGAAATCGTTTGAGCCTGAAGACTAAAACAAGTGAGGAAGAGGAGTAATACTACTTTCATAAAGCAAAAATAAACGAATCGTTGGATACGGCTTGAATAATTTGATAAACGGCGAATGATTAACGAGATTTAACGTAATTTTGCGGCTTATGGGATTCACACATAGACAACTCTTTCAAAAATTTATGGCGCCCACCTCGGATGCGCCATTGGCTTTGGAAATAACCAAAGCAGAAGGGGTCTATTTATATGATGCGGCAGGCAAATCCTACATGGATTTAATCTCCGGAATCGCCGTATCTAATGTGGGTCATTGTAATCCAGCCGTTGTAAAAGCCATTAAAGAACAGGTTGATCATTACATGCACTTGATGGTCTACGGGGAATACATCCAAAGCCCGCAAGTAAAACTTGCCGAAGCTCTTGTTAAGTCCACCGGAACAAGCTCCTTAAATCAAGTCTATTTCACTAATTCAGGTACTGAGGCGGTAGAAGGAGCTATGAAATTAGCGAAGAGGTACACAGGTAGAACGGAATTCATCTCTTGTTTTAATGCCTACCATGGCGCCAGTCAAGGTGCTTTATCAATCGCAGGGGATGAGAATTTCAAAAACGCCTTTCGCCCTTTATTACCTGATATTCAGCATATTCACCACGGGTGTATTGGGAATCTAATAAAGATAACCAAACGGACAGCAGCCGTTGTCATCGAAATTGTAGCAGGGGAGGCGGGAGTTAAAACAGCCACAAAAGCCTATTTTCAAGCCTTAAGAAAGCGATGCGACGAAACAGGTACTTTATTAATTGTTGACGAAATCCAATCGGGTTTTGGTAGAACTGGAACTTTCTGGGCATTTCAAGCCATGGAAATTGTACCTGATATCTTGTTAACCGCGAAAGGAATGGGTGGCGGTATGCCCATTGGAGCCTTTATGGCGAATGAAAGATTGATGAAAACCTTGAGTTTCGAGCCGGTTTTAGGCCATATCACGACTTTTGGTGGACATCCAGTCTCCTGTGCAGCCTCTTTGGCCACCTTGAATTATATAGTGGATGAAAACTTAATGGATCAAATTCCAGCAAAAAGCGCACTTTTCCATAGCCTCTTAAATCATCCCATCATTAAGGAAGTACGAGGTATCGGATTTATGTTAGCTGTGGAAATGAAAGACTTCAAAACCGTGAAAGCCGTCATTGATGAATGCATTCTGAACGGTTTGATAACAGATTGGTTCTTATTCTGCGATAATTCACTACGAATTGCACCTCCATTAACGATCACAGAGGAGGAAATAAAAATAGCCTGCAACATTTTGTTACAGGCTATGAATAAAGTTTATACGCTTAAAAATTAAGCGTGCTTCAATAAAGTCTCTGCTAAAACTGACTTAGGGATATTACCACCCACTAAACGCTCTACCATTTCACCTTTCTTGAATACCATTAAAGTAGGAATTGAACGAATACCTAAAGAAGCGGGTACCGCTGAATTTTGGTCTACATTCATCTTCGCTACAATCGCTTGACCTTCTACATCTCCAGCTAACTCCTCTACGATTGGTCCGATCATCTTACATGGGCCACACCACTCTGCCCAAAAATCTACTAAAACTGGTGTATCAGAGCTGATTAATTCTTGAAAATTAGCATCTGTTGCCTCTATGTATTTTCCCATTGTTTGATATATTTTATAAAATTCAAAATTAAAACAAAACCGGCAGAAGAATTAGTTCCCCGGATAAAAAATTTAAGAAATTAATTTAAAGCCCACATTGTCAAGCTCTTTCAACTCGGAAATCAAGTCTTTTGTTATCGAAACCTGCATTTTACGCGATAAAAAGTCCATTCCTATTTTCTCCTGCTCATCATACACCTCGATGGTCAATTT
>JBJOIV010000098.1:0-6844 GCA_046046955.1 Bacteroidota bacterium
GCCTACCTTTGTGCCACCAAAATAAATAATGGTCCGTTCGTCTAGGGGTTAGGACACGTCCCTTTCACGGATGAAACACGGGTTCGATTCCCGTACGGACTACTTCGGTAGGCAAAAAACCACACAGGACGTGTGGTTTTTTTGTTTAATAATGGTTTCATTTGTGCTACTGATTTATTGTTCACTTGAGAGTTTTTCTTTTTCTTCTTCTTTCATTCACACTTTCTGCTCAGCAAATCGCTCGATTACGTTTTGATGATGATTTTTCTGTGTTTATGGCAGATAGTTTAAAGAAGGAGAAGGCAGATTATTTAAAGGAAATACCCTTTGTTGGTTTGTCTAGAGTAAGTTTTGGTGGAGAATGGCGAGAACAGTATCAATCCTATACGCATTTCAACTTTGGTGAGGTTCCATCGGATTTTGTAACTAAAAGCCCGTATCAGCTGATGCATCGCGTGATGTTGCATGCGAATGTTGAATTGCCGCACCGCATCAGAGTTTTTGCACAATTGAATAATACGGCTCGTTTTTGGAACCCCAATCCATTAACAGGTCAACTTGATCAAGATTTATTATCACTGCATCAGTTTTTGGTGGATATTCCCCTTTCAACTAGCTTAAAATTAAGAGTAGGTAAACAAGAGTACTCCTTTGGTTTAGAGCGATTTATCGCGACTAGAGAGGGTCCTAATACGCGAACGCCCTACTATGGGGTGAATCTAAAATACCAAAGAAAAAACCTGCAGTGGGATGCCTTCGTTTCTCATCCGATCAAGATAAAACCGGGGGTATTTGATGATGGACCTACGGATGAAATTTTAGGTGGTTTTTACGGGAATTACCGCTATAAGAAACGACATTTTCTGGAACCTTATTACCTCTATTTCGAGAGTGATTTGCGGGAGTATTTATTTAAAAAAGGCTTAGAAAAGAGACATACACTCGGATTTAGGGCATTCTCAGGTATAGGTCAGTTTAATTATGATATCGAAATAGCGCATCAATCAGGTGGATTTAGAGACTTAGCTATAAACGCTTTTATGGGTGTTTGGGATTTCAATGTGGCCCTTAAAAAGGCATTCTATGTAGGTTTTTCGGGTAATTTTGTGCCTGGAGATAAATCAAACAAAGATGGCCAGTTGAATACCTTTAATACCTTGTTTGCACGTCCGCCTTTTGGCCAAACCGTTGCCTTAAACATCACCAATACGTGGAATTTTAGTCCCTACCTACGATACCAAGATTTGAAACATTGGTTAGTAACGGGGAGAGCCTCTTTTGTTAGCCGGCAGAGCACCGAAGATGGTATATTTACGCCCAATATGACTCCAGCACGTCCTATTTTAGGTAAAAATCAATCTAGTGTAGCCGAACCCATTTGCAATATTTATGCCCTAGATGCGCAATATTTCCCTACTAAACACTTTAGTTTTCAACTGGAACTAGGGTATTGCGATGCGGGAAGCTATTTGCAGGAAAGTGGTTCAGGCCAAAACGTACACTATTACGCCCTACGCAACGTGTACCGATTCTGAGTTCTTGTCTCGGATGATCCACAACATCACAAAGCAAATCACCCCGTTTAAGATCAACTTAGCGAATCCGAATCCACCAAATAAGCCCTGTGCTTGAGATTCTAATACAAACGTGATAATCGGTGATAGAACACATACGATTGGCACCCACTTATCTCGGATAGCATATTTAGTGAATAAACCGAAGGAGAACAAGCCTAACAAGGGGCCATAAGTATATCCTGCGAGGTTAAAAACAGCTGCAATTAATTCAGAAGTATTGAAGATATGAAACAAGCCAATTACCACGAAAAATAAGGCAGAGAAACCGATGTGGACCCAGTGCTTCATTTTATTCTGCTTTTTCTCTTTGAACTTCTCGATACTTAAGAAATCTATGCAGAATGAGGTGGTCAAAGCGGTTAAAGCAGAATCTGAACTCGCATAGGAAGCCGCAATAATACCTAATAAGAAGGTGACTGCTGCTAAGGTTCCGAATTCTCCACCTAAAGCCAGCATCGGATATAATTCATCCGTTTTCGTAGGAACAGCAATGCCTTTAGAAGCGGTATACAAATACAATAAAGCGCCTAAAGAAAGGAACAAGATATTGATAAATAACAGCACCCAGTAGAACCAGAACATGTTTTTCTGCGCTTCACCGATGGACTTGCAGGTCAAGTTTTTCTGCATTAAATCTTGATCTAATCCCGTCATTACAATGGCAATAAATACCCCCGCAAGGAAGTCTTTTCCAAAGAAATGCGGATTCTTCCAATCCCATTCAAACAAGTGAGAGTACTTGCTCGCACTAACCTGTTGAATCATGTCCGGGATGCTCATGTCCATTTTTTGGCCCACTAAAACAATGGTAATAAAGAGCGCAACTAAGAGAAATAAGGTCTGTAGGGTGTCCGTCCAAATGATCGTTTTAACCCCTCCACGGTGCGTATACAGCCAAATCAAGAAGATAGATACAAATACCGTCACAATAAATGGCACGCCGATAGGGGCGAAGATGGCGATTTGCAAGACGTTTACCGCTAAATAAAGACGTGCCGCAGAACCAATGGTTCTCGATAATAAAAAGAAGGCAGAACCCGTTTTATAGGACCAAAAACCAAAGCGTTTTTCTAGATAGCCATAGATTGAAATCAAATTCAATCGGTAATACAGCGGCATCAGCACTAAGGCGATAGTTAAATAACCTAAGGAGTGGCCTAAAATAACCTGATAATAGGTAAAATAGGTCTTGCCCACAGCACCCGGCACAGAAATGAAAGTTAATCCAGAAATCGATGTTCCTATCATCCCAAAGGCCACTAGCCACCAAGGCGACTCGCGATTAGCTGTAAAAAATGCGTGGGTATCAGCGCCTCGAGAGGTAAAATAAGAGATCGCTAACAGCAGGCCAAAATAGAGGGCAAGAATTCCTCCAGCTAATTGTACAGACATAAGGTTTGGAACGGATTTTTTTTTAAATTTGATTTCAAATTCATCAAAAATATGGAATTCTGTGTAGATAGTATTTATCGTCTACCTTTTTCTTTTCAAAATCAGGAAAAATGGCAAGAAGACACGTCGACCCTCGTAGAGGAAGAGGTGATTGAAGCCCATCAGCTGATTGTCTACAATGATGAAGTCAATTCCTTTGAATATGTTATTTTAACGCTGATTGAGGTGTGTGAACACACTCCACAACAGGCGGAACAATGTACCTTACAGATTCATTTTAGAGGAAAATGCGGTGTTAAAACCGGTGGATTTGAGGAGTTAGTAGCTATGCGCAATGAGATTTGCCGTAGAGGAATTTCCGCAGAAATAGAAGCCAGCGCATGATGAATACTTATCCTTCGAAGATGATTGAACAAGCCGTGGAGGAGATTTCCAAACTTCCCGGAATTGGTAAAAAATCAGCACTACGTTTAGCCTTGCATTTATTGAAACGACCTGAAGCTCAATCTTTGCAACTTGCCCATGCGGTTGTTCAACTCAGAACGGAAACTAAATATTGCCCTCAATGCCACATGATTTCAGACGGAGATTTATGCGGTATTTGTGCCAGTCATAAACGCGATGAAAGTATTATTTGTGTGGTGGAAGATCTACGCGACGTGTTAGCGATTGAAAATACAGGCCAATTTATGGGGCTATATCATGTTTTGGGAGGGATTATTTCTCCTTTATCCGGTATTTCCCCGGGCGATTTGACCATCGAATCCTTAGTAGCGCGCGTCGCATCAGGGAAAGTGAGTGAAGTGATTTTAGGCCTAAGTCCCACGATGGAAGGGGATACGACGGCTTTTTATTTGACGAAAAAATTAAAAGAGTTCCCTGTAAAATTATCAACGATCGCTCGTGGAATCCCGATCGGTGGTGATTTAGAGTATACAGATGAGATTACACTGGGCCGAAGTATAGTAGGTCGAGTAACATACGAATAGTATAAACCAAAAAACGATGAAACGTGCTGAGTTTTTACAGAAATCGTTAGTTCTTGCGGGAGCTAGCTTAGTTTTGCCTTCTTTTTCTGCACCTGTGGCAGACTCGTTTACTTTACCTGCCTTGACTTATGCATTTGATGCATTAGAGCCGCACATCGATCGTTTAACGATGGAAATTCACCACGATCGTCACCACAAGGCCTATGTCGATAACTTGAATAAAGCTTTGCCTGGAACGACGAAGACATTGGAAGAAATTTTAGCCACTGTTTCCACTCAATCTGTTGCGGTGCGCAACAATGGGGGAGGGCACTGGAATCACAGCTTTTTCTGGAATGTGTTAGGGCCTGCCAAAGGCTCTAAACCATCTGATGCCTTGGCGAAGCAAATTGATGCTGATTTCGGCTCATTTGATGCTTTCAAGGCTGAATTTACGAAAGCCGCGACGTCTCGTTTCGGTTCGGGTTGGGCTTGGTTAATCAAGAAAGACGGCAAATTAGTGATTTCCTCTACGCCTAATCAAGACAATCCTTTGATGGATTTGGCAGAAGTAAAAGGGCAACCTATTTTAGCTTTAGACGTGTGGGAACATGCGTATTACTTGAAATATATGAATAAGCGCGCGGATTATATCGCGGCTTTTTGGAACCTGGTTAACTGGGACTTTGTATCAACAAATTTTAGTAAATAAGATGTTATTAGATGAAATTCCTTCGCTGGATTTAGCCGATTTCCTTTCTGGAGATGCTTCACGTAAGGCGAAATTTGTACAAGAATTAGGGGCTGCTTTCAATACGATAGGATTTGTGGCGATTAAGGGTCACGGACTCACGAACGACTTCACTTCCAAGCTGTATAGCGAGGTGGAGCAATTCTTTCAGTCCCCGGATACGTTGAAGCAAACCTACGAGATCGAAGGAATCGCAGGTCAACGTGGTTATATTGGTAAGCGAAAAGAAACAGCGAAAGGTTTTAAGGTACCTGATTTGAAGGAGTTCTATCACGTGGGTCAGCCACGCAAGGAGGATGGAGATTCGGTATGGTCAGAATACCCAGAAAATGTATTTCCAGCGGAATATCCTGATTTTGAAAAATATACCGTTGAGGCTTATCAAACTTTAGAAAAAGCAGGAAAAGCCTTATTGCAGGCGATTGCGCTGTATTTAGAACTGCCTGAAGATTATTTTGAATCACGTGTAAAGAATGGAAATTCCATTCTTCGTGCGATTCACTATTTCCCAATTGTAGATCCAGATTCCTTGCCGGAAGGTGCTGTGAGAGCAGCCGCTCATGGGGATATTAACTTGATTACCTTGTTAATGGGAGCATCTGCGGAGGGTTTAGAAGTATTGCGAATGGACGGTAAATGGATTCCCATCACAGCGCTTCCAGATCAGGTGGTGGTGAATGTAGGAGATATGTTAGATCGTTTAACGAATCACAAATTGAAATCTACGATACATCGCGTGGTGAATCCGCCGAGAGAGAAGATGGGCACATCGCGTTATTCGATTCCATTCTTTATGCACCCACGTTCTGAAATGGATTTAACTTGTTTGTCTTCTTGTGTGTCGACGGAGTATCCTAAAATATATACGGATATGACGGCAGGGGCGTTTTTAAATGAAAGATTGATCGAATTAGGACTTAAAAAGGCATAAATGAAGCGGCTAAAACACCTAGATTTTCTGATCGATATCTTGGTTTTAGCCTGCACCTCTTTTGGTGGACCTCAAGTACATTTTGCGCTTTTTTTAGACCGATTGGTAAAGAAACGTGCGTATTTAACAGAAGAAGAATTATTTGAAATTCAGGCTCTCTGCTCTGTATTACCAGGCCCTACTTCGACTCAAATGATCACAGCGATCGGTTTGAAGCGTGGTGGGGCTTCTTTGGCTTATCTCACCTTGTTTTTTTGGATTACCCCAGCGGTCTTCATTATGACCCTAGCTGCCTATGGGATGACATTTTTACGTAATCAGTCCATTTTGCACTATGTCATGCCAGTGGGAATTGGACTGATTTTGCAGGCGGGTTGGTTTATGGCTAAAAAGGTGATTACAGGGCCGATGTATGTAATTATTTTATTAGTCACCTTATTTCTAGGCATTGCTTTTCATAGTCCCTATATCTTTCCACTCGTATTAGTACTAGGGGGCATTGTTTCTTCCCTGAACTACAAAGATTTCCCTCGTCAAACGAAACATAAATTCGTGATTCCCTGGGGAAATTTCCACTTGTATTGGGGGTTTCTGGTCGCTTTAGCTTTATTAGGCCACTTTACGGACTATTATCCGATTCGACTTTTTGAGAATTTTTACCGGAATGGCTCCTTGGTTTTTGGGGGAGGTCACATACTTGCGCCTGTGCTTTACACTGAATTTGTGGAATTTAAACAGCTGATAGGTTCGGAGGCTTTTCTGACGGGTATGGCACTTTCTCAGACGCTTCCAGGACCTGTATTTGCTTTTACTTCCTATTTAGGTGTTTTATTGATGAAGGATTATGGTCTCTTAGGGGAACTTGCTGGGTCGGTAATCGGTGCTTTAGGCATATTCTTGCCTGGTACGTTTTTGATCTTCTTTGTCTTTCGGATTTGGACACAATTGAAACAGTATCGCTTCATTAGGGCCTCTTTAGCCGGAATTCAAGCGGCTTCGGTAGGTTTAACCTTAGTGGCCGTATTTACGTTTACGAAGCCTTTATTCATCGATGCCCAGTTTCTCTCTTTGGGGATAGTGGCTGCTGCTTTTCTTTTAGCAGATAAAACAAAAATTCCCGCCATCTTGCTGTTTACCTTAGCGTTGATAGCGGGAATAATGGGAATTTAAAGCCGATTAGGCGATTAAATTCAATAAATATTGGCCATAACCACTTTTTACCAGC
>JBJOIV010000099.1:0-6836 GCA_046046955.1 Bacteroidota bacterium
AATCGCCAAGATCAATAATATAAGTATGCGGAATGCTTTCATCTCTATTTTTTTAGGTCGAGTCCGAAGACAAAAAACCAGTCTATAAAATTACTATTTTATTTTATAAGATGATTGATAATTTATTCAAAGGGCAAAGCAGGGAGTTTGATTTATGCTAGTTATTGAAAAATCTCATTACACTAGTTCAAAAATCTTCACATGTTTGCCCTCTTCTTTACGCCATTTCTTTTCAGAAGAAATAGTCTCCATAAATTTATCTTTTAAATAGACTTCGAGCCAGGTATTGCTTTGAAAGTGACAAACGTTTTTATATACTTTCTCTGAATGGATAATAAGCCTTAGGATAAATTCCTCCTTGGGCTCTCTATGGTAATTAATTACTTGGCTTAAACTAATAGGATTTACATCAATATCTTGAGCAAAGAGCTTTCTTTTAGGGTAGATAGTATCCACATAAAATTCCAAAAATACCGGAAATTGACTTTTTGTACTATTCGAGTTAGATGATAAAAATTCTTCCATTTTCAATTTTAATTGAAGTAAACGAGCGCGCCTTATATCATGGGATGCCAATTCCCCTTTTCTTAAAGCGCGCGCTTTTGAAAGAGCCTTTAATTCCTTTTCTCCATCCAATTGGGAGCTCTCTCGAGAGTCTAATAAACTCTCAGGATCTAAAATAAGGCTTTCATTTATCATGGTCATACATGTTTATCACTTCCAAAATTTCAGGCACCTCCAGACTCAGTAATCTGCCCTGTTGTTTCATTTTATATTTTTCTTGATAGTGCTTACTTACAAGTGTTTTAGGCCTAATCACAACACAAGCATTTTCTGCAAAATTATATACCGCGAATTTTGAGGCAAAAGCGATCAGATTGCCCGCAATTCCGTCAAATTTTTTATTCTTCCCTTTGTTTTCTTGAGAAACAGCTAGCAATCGAATTTTAATAAACCTTTCTCTGGAAAATATTTCCAAAGACATTAATCCGAGTATTTCAAGCGACTTTACTATTCGTAATTTAAAAACCTGATGATTTACTTCCTTCATCCAATCGAAATGGAAGTTTTCATTTTTTAAATCAGACAATTCTGCAGGAATTATTTCTACCAAAATCACATGACCCGTTCTCACTTCAACTACCTTCATGCTTTAGTAAATATAATAAAAGTTTACAAAAAATGTAAACAAAAATGAGTTTAACTTTTAGAATTTCTAATAGTAGATTAATTACTCTAAATGTACCCCCATTTACTTCAACACCCTATCAATAAACTGATAATCCCCTAAAACAAAAAAGCCCGCCTTCCAGCGAGCTTCCATTGTTTACATTAAATGACTAAGTCACGAAGTGACGACTAAATCGCGAAGCGATGACCAAGCCCGAAGGGCGACTAAACGACGCAGTCGTGACCAAGTCACGAAGTGACGACTAAATCGCGAAGCGATGACTGAGCCCGAAGGGCGACTAACCTAACAGCTCTTTAAGATTCACCGTCTTAAAAAACACATAAATCAACGCTGCGAACACCCCCACAAACATAAACCCAATCGTAATCAAGCTACGCTTAGGACCATCCTTCTGAATCGCAACCTGCGCCGGTTCTAAGACCTTAAAAACAGGTGTCTCACGGTGTAATTTTACCTTAGCCTCTTCGTATTGGCCGCTGATGGTCGTATACAAATTGTAGGCCATATCCACCTCGTATTGTAATTTCTTCTCCCGGTCTTTAGCCACGTTCATGAACAAATTCATGTTTTGGTCGCGGTATGCACTTAATGTAAAAAGAGCTTGATCATAGCGCGCACGGGATTCTGATAAGCGCTTTTCTAAGAAGGTCAATTCTTGTCTTGCTTTCTGTGTGCGGTAATCCGTTACATACTTCGTCAAGTAGTGCTGAATTAAAGACGTGATGTTCGCTGCCGCCACCGGATTCGTTAATTTAGTCGTTAACGAAATGACCCCAGATTTTTTATCAATCTCTAGTATGACAGAGGCTCTTAGCTTCTTAATGGCTGCTTGTTCTTTCTTGTTTAATTTCATTAAATCCGCAGAAAGGGCAGTAGAAGGAACTTTGTCTAATTTTACATCAGAAACAACTTCCTCATCAGACGGATCTCCGCCTAAATCGATGGGCGCGGAATCTTGTTTCTCGGATAAGAAGTCCAAAACCGTTTGCCATTTCTTGTGCTTCGTACTGTAGATTTTTGCTTTCAAAACTTCTTGTAACAAAGGAGCACTCTGAACGATGTTAGGGTATAAATCTGGACGAATCGCCTCCGCACTGGAAGAACTACCTCCCAAATCCACACCAGCTAATCCCGCTAAGGATTTTAATCCACCCATTCCACCTGCACCACCGGATTTAGAATCTAATTCAGGTAACAATTTCGCATTAGAGCTATACTCGTTAGGTTGCGTTAATGAATAGATGGCCCCTAAAGCCGCAAAAAGCACGGCGCAAGTTCCAATTAGCAATTTATAAGACTTCAGGGTACGAAAAATCTCGCCAAAATTGATCGAAATCTCGCCACTATCTTCTGCTGTATTTTGTATATTATCCATTTTAGGTGCGGAAAGGCTAAATTAAAGTTTGCTTATCAACGTAGTCAGCGTTAAAGAAAGGGAGACTAGTGCTGAGGTTAAACCAATTATTTCTGCTGTGGTCATTCCTTTCTTCATGTTCGTCGGGAATTCTGGAACGACTATTTCTGATCCCGGTAAAACCTCTGGGTTAATTCGGAAAAATAGGAAATGACGACGTTTCGTCGAAATACCATTCGGCGCTTTTACGTACACATTTTTCTTATCTGCATATTCTGTGAATCCTCCTGCGCCGTCTAGGTAATCTTGCAAGCTTTTCCCTTTCTGGAAGGCAATCGCAATGGGATTTTGAACTCCCCCAGATAACTTAATCGTTTCTAGAATACGGGGAATTTCTAGGCGATCATTTTCCATCAATAAAAGATTATTGGATGAATTAGGGTTCTTTAGTACTTCAGATAATTTAACCCCTACCACCGTCGAGTCACGGTAAAGTATAGCGCCATCTAAGAAACCTTCCGGTTTTAATCCACCTGCAGCAAATACTAAATCAGAGATTTTTTGATCATCTTTTTGAATAGCATAGCGACCTGGGTAGTTCACCATTCCCGCAATTGTCACCCCTCGTTGAATTTCATAATTAGGTGAACGTCGAATGGAGATGATGTCAAACGGTTTCAGTTCGAACTGACTTCCTTCATTACCGATATTCAAGCTACCATCGATATCAAATGTCTTCACTTGGATTTTTTCGTTGCTTGCGTTGTCGCTACCATGTGTAATCACACGACGCGATAATTCGATTTTAGCATAACTAGCCGCCTCTTTAAAGCCTTTAGCCATTAGAATTAAATCGGCCACTTTCATTCCAGCACGGAATTCGAATATGCCTGGTTTATTGACTTCTCCAAAAATGCTAATCTTTTGATATTCACGCAATGAATCCAACGAATAAACCGTTAAGGAATCTTCGCGATGTAGCGCGATGTCTGCTAGTTCGCCTCTTAGCACTTTCCCTAAGTCAAAAGAGATCATTTCTGGATCGTAGTTTTCTTTTCTACGGGAAATAGTCGCACGATTCAAGAAGGCATTTTCGCGAGGACCTTCAGCGCGTTTGATTAATTCTTTAACTGTCGTTAAACCGTTTTCGATCGCGAAAACACCCGGTCTAAATACAGCTCCACTCACTGTTACGCGGTTTTCGTAGCGCTCGATAATTTTACCTACCGAAATCGAATCTCCATTTTGAGGCTGGAAAGTCGCCACTTCATCTTGTGTGATGTTAAGTAATTTCAACTCACGCGAAGTGTTTCTGCGGACATTTAGGGAGTACGTATAAGCCTTATCTGTGAAACCTCCTGCATAGCGAAGGATGTCTTTTAATGTTTCACCTTTTACCGCCTCGAAAACCATAGGACGTCTAACTTCGCCGGCTAATTCGACGTGAGAATCAAAATCCCCTACGCGGATGATGTCTTGGTCTTTTAATTGGATGTTGTCTTTTTGATCTGCCTTTAATAAGAAATCGTATAAATCTAGCGTGCGAACCACTTTGTTGTTTCTTATCACGCGAATGCTACGGTAGGATCCATTTTCATTAGGCCCACCTGCTAAGTATAAGGCGTTAAATACGGTTGCCAAAGAAGAGATGGTATATGAACCCGGGTTCTCCACTTCCCCTACTA
This sequence comes from Bacteroidota bacterium, assembly GCA_046046955.1. Classification (GTDB taxonomy): domain Bacteria; phylum Bacteroidota; class Bacteroidia; order Cytophagales; family Spirosomataceae; genus Aquirufa. The sequence continues at coordinate 4,232 of JBJOIV010000099.1, forward strand.
GGGTCACTTTGATACTGCGCACATTTCCTAACGTGATAATGGCAGACGATCCGCTACCAGGGCGATTCAAACCTTGATATAATTGTCTTAAGCGACTCACGATACGGGCAGATGCTGCCTCTACGTTTAATCCATTGACATAAATAGGGCTCAAGTTTAGAATCTTAACTGTTCCTTCTGGACTCACCGTAACCGTGTAATTATCCATTACTTCGCCAAAGATGTCGATATTCAACTCATCATCTGGCCCTAATGTATAGTTCACAGGAGTGGCGATACGCAAATCCGGCTCAAAGTTTAATTTCTTATTATTGAAAAGGTTCGCACCATAGATCTTTTTCTTAGGTAACAAGGTAGAGTCTACCATTTCCTCTTCTTCCATCGAAACGTCTTCCGTATCTTCCTCATCCGAATTGACTCCTTTTTTAGCCCCTTTTTTCGTGCTCAATTTGCCTGAAACCGTTCTTTTAGAAGAGGTTTTCGATTTCGACGTGGTCGTTTTTTCCTTCGTTTTTGTATCCCCTATCTGCGTCAAACGGCTACGCATTTTTGCTATATCCGCTGAGGTATATCCTTGTGCTTTGGCTGCTTTTTCTAGTTGTGCTTCGGTCATTCCGCTGGATTGGGCACGCTCAAAGAAGGTAGAGATCTCTTCGTCACTCAGGTCTTCCACTTTGCGTTTTGCCTGAGAAAAGGCTGCGTGAACGAGAACTAGGAAAGAAAGGGTCAAAAGAATTCGACTGAATAATTTCATAAAAAGTATTAGGATACGTATATAGTAAAGCAAATTTAACTAAAATTTAGGACAAGCGATGCTTTGGCGGTTAGCGCTGCAAGGATTTTTATTTAATGGTATTTATTTTCGATTTAAAGATTCGGATTATACTTAGCTAGTGGTCTTGGCAAAAAGAAGCCCTTGATCATATCAAGGTTTTGAACACAAATTTGGATATGCTGACGCTTAGTAAAATTAGATCCTGGATATACAGCTTGCCCCTCAGGAAAAGGAGATCTAATTGTGTCAAATGGAGATTCAGAAGCTATTTCCCTGCTCGCATGTATGAATTGAATAACTGAGCAATCAAGTTTCCGATTATCTCCTTTATTCACTGGCATTATCAGATTAGCCTCGCTAATAGTTTTTTCAAGCCCTTTGTAGGCTTCCTCAACTATTTGTATACCGTCTTGGTCAATAAGATTCAAACATATCCCTAACTCTACAATAGCTCCTAAAACAAAAGGCGTTTCAATTTTAGTCTTGTTAAACTGATCCCCTTTTGAATTCTCTGAGGCATATTCCCAAGCTCTAGATGGATTTTGTTCCCAAAAATAGACCCCATTACCGAGCCAATCCCATAGATTAGTACTTTTTTTCAAGTCCTTCTTGCCTGTCAAAACATCCATCGCCAATTTTTTGTCGCAACTGTAAAAACATTCGACTTGAAAAGGCTGGCTCTATGACATTTGACTATTTCTTTTTAGAAAAAGGAGTAGTCGAATTCACTTTAGGTATGTTTTGAATAATTCCAGACTTCTTCAAGAAATGCAAAGCAGATTCACGGGATTTAGTCGCCTGGGCTGTTGCTTTATGAATAGCATCAATTTGATTCTTAACCGTATATTGAGTCATTGCTATTTGATTTTAAGTCGTAGTACTTATTGGTTTATAAAGGTAACAAAATATCTCGATGCCATACTATCAACAAACTGATAATCCCCCCTAAATGGTATGGACCACACTAATTATAGGGCATATTAAATCTGATTATTAGCTAGTTAGGGAATTTGCACACGGAACTGTGCATCAAAATAGGCTTGAATATGTTAATTATTTAAAGCCTGCTTTGCTTGTTCAATCACCTGTTTTGTTAGTTTTAAAAGTTCAACATACTTGCTATAATCAGATAAGTCAGACTTATTGTCGTGTTCCTCCGATTGTTCTTTTACGACACCTTCTAAATCTTTTATCTTTTTTAGAGAACTCTCAATATTTTCACTCGCTAATTCGTAAGGTTCATAAAAAAAATTGAACTCTTTTGGTGCATGAGATGATTTTTCAATAGCAAGAACCATTCTTCCAAATAAATTATTACACATATATGAAATAAAGTATTCGATCATCTCACGCGATGAAGCGTTTTCCATATCAATCATTTTGGGAATTGGCAAATCCTCCTCATTTGTCTTTTTTAATGGATAAAATGGAATGGGAATTAATTCCCTTTCAACATGAAGATGAGAAGTTAAATCCTTTAAATCTGGATCGGTAAACGATTTACTTGTAAGTTGATGAGCAAACTTATTTCTGATTTTTTTAAATGTCTCCAATTGCTTGAATTCTTTTTCAGAAATGAGCCCCAAACGATATGATATTTTAATTTTTGAACTAAAAGTTGATAAAGGACCAAATCCATTAAATAAATCATTATCAGATTTCAAATCTTTTATTAAAAACACTTTTAATATTTTTCCTAACAAATCATCAAAAATAGACGCTGCAAGAATTGAGCAGCCTCTATCATTTGAATTTTTAATTTCCTCATTAATTTCACTTAATAATTCAAAAGTGTTCATAAAATAAGTTATTAATTACACCCTTCTAGAT
>JBJOIV010000100.1:0-6653 GCA_046046955.1 Bacteroidota bacterium
AGATAAACAGTGATGTTTGTCGAAGATAAATGATAGGACGGTGGGTAACCATTGACAGAATTCGGCTTATCGGTTTATTTTCTCTATTTCTTTGTTTGAAATGAATGCAAAATAGTTTAATTTTGCATACTATTTATAAACCCGAGGGACGGGATCCCTCACAAACCCATATATAATGGCTGTTAAAATCAGATTAGCGCGTCGTGGACGCAAGAAGTTAGCGATGTTCGATGTTGTAGTTGCGGATGCTCGTGCACCACGTGACGGACGTTTTGTTGAAAAAATCGGAACATACAACCCTAACACCAACCCAGCAACTGTCGTTTTAAACGAGAAACAAGCAATCCAATGGGTATTGAACGGTGCTCAACCAACTGACACAGTTCGTGCAATCCTTTCTCACAAAGGGATCATGTATGCAAAACACTTACAAGTAGGTGTTAACAAAGGTGCTATCACACAAGAACAAGCTGATGCGAAGTTCGAGGCTTGGAAAGCAGAGAAAGAAGTAGCAAATCAGTCGAAAGCAAGCACATTGCAACAGTCTAAAGCGAAGTCTAAAGCGGCTCGTTTAGAAGCTGAAGCAAAAGTTTCTAGCGCTCGTGCTGAATCAATTGCAGCAAAAAATAAGGTAGCTGAAGAAGCTTTAGTAGCTAGCGTAGTAGAAGCTATCAATGAAGCGGAAGAAGAGGCAACTGGTGTTGAAGTAGATGAGGTAGTAGCTGAGGCTCCTGCAGCAGTTGAAGAAACAGTAGTTGAAGAAGCTCCAGCAGCTGAAGAAACAGCAGTAGAAGAAGCTCCTGCAGCTGAAGAAGCAGCAGAAGAGGCTCCAGCAGCTGAATAATTTTCACATTTTGTTTAAAATCATACAAATTTGTTCGCAAGTTTGTATGATTTTTTTTTGTACCTATGGCAAAGACCGAATATTTTGAATTAGGCACACTTTCGAAACCTCATGGTTTGAAAGGCGCATTTCATCTTTATTTAGATGTAGATGATCCGTATGAGTATGAAGACTTAGATGCGATCTTTTTACAGCAAGGAAATGAAATGGTTCCTTATTTTGTGGAGGATATTCAGATTCGAGATAATTTGAATCTGATCACCCTAGAAGGGATCAATTCATTGGATGCGACGAAAGACTTAGTGGGTCTTAAAGTATTTTTACCTTTAAGTGCTTTGCCTAAATTAAAAGATGATCAATATTATTACCACGAGGTGATTGGTTATCAGGTAATTGATGCAAATTTAGGGACCTTAGGTACTGTGAAGGAGATTTATAGTACGGGTGCCCAAGATGTTTTAGTGATGAATTATCAAAATCATGAGGTTTTAATACCCCTAATTGATGCGATCATCCCAAAAGTGGATAAGAAAAACCAAACGGTGCATAGTATTTTACCTGATGGATTATTAGAAGTGTATACAGAGAATGATGCGGATTGATATAATTTCGGTAGTTCCAGCGTTGATGAATAGCTTTTTTGAGCATTCCATCTGTGCACGTGCGGCAAAAGCTGGACTAGTGGAAGTGGTGTTTCATGATTTGCATGATTTTTCAGAAAAGAAGCATAAACAAGTGGATGATTATCCATTTGGTGGGGGAGCTGGGATGGTAATTGCGGTGGAACCTTTGGCAAAATGCATTGAAACCTTAAAAGCAGATCGCAATTATAATGAGATTATCTATTTTAGTCCCGATGGCATCGTTTTAAAACAAGGTTTAGTGAATCAATTAAGCCTAGGAGAGAATCTTTTGTTCATTTGTGGTCATTATAAAGGAATCGATGAGCGTATACGAGAAAAGTATGTGACTAAAGAGATTTCGATTGGTGATTATGTACTTTCTGGTGGTGAATTAGCTGCCGCTGTAACGGCTGATGCGATTATTCGATTAATTCCAGGGGCGATAGGGGATGAAAGTTCCGCATTAACGGATTCATTTCAAGATGGATTATTAGCTCCTCCTGTGTATACAAGACCTGCAAGTTTCGATGGAATGGATGTTCCTGCTGTTTTGTTGTCTGGGCATGAAAAGAAAATTGAAGAATGGCGTCATGAGCAGGCCGTATTACGGACGCAAACGAGAAGACCTGATTTATTAGATTAAAATGAATAAAAAGGATTCCATATCGCTGGTAACTATTTTGGCGCTTGGAGGCCTATACCTTATTTGGGGGAGCACCTTCTTAAGTGTTCGTATTTTGTTAGAATTTTTACCCCCGCTCGTTATTTCCTTTTCTCGAAATTTAGTAGCCGGTCTATTATTCCTACTCTGGTCCATTCTCGGTGGCCATTGGAAACAACTACCTTTAGCACATTGGAAGGTTCATTTGTCAGCGGGTTTTCTGCTGATCACGTTAGGAAACGGTTTTATGGCTTTAGCAGGTCAAACAATTCCTTCTGGTTTATCCTCCGTTTTTATGGCTTTTGGTCCACTTTTACTAGTGGTTTTCTTTTGGATTTCAGGACGCAAACCTAGTAATCGTAAGTTAATAGGAACACTGATTGGTTTCGTTGGTATCATTTTACTTGCCTCCCAAAAAAATCTCGCAATACCAGGAAAGGAAATTGACTTTTACCGAGGTATGGGTTTTCTTTTGGTCGCGGTTGTGGCTTGGAATTTAGGGGTCTTTTATATTCAGTTCACGAAAGCTAATACGTATCATTTTACACAGGTTTGTGCCATTCAAATGCTGATGGGTGGCCTAATTTTAGTAGCTATCGCTTTTTTTCAAGGAGATATTCAAAAGGTTTCTATCGCTGAGTTACCAATTAAAGCGTTTGGCGTATTTACCTATTTAGCTTTAATTGGTTCGATGGTAGGTTTTGGATTATTTGGTTATTTGTCTAAAGTGCTAGATGCTACTTTGGTGTCTACTTACACTTATGTCAATCCAATTATTGCGTTATTTTTGGGTAATCTTATTCTAGGTGAGTCTTTAAGTAGTATATTACTATTAGCAAGTAGCTTGATTTTATCTGCTGTCTTGTTAATTACTACTGAAAAGACCTCTACCAAATGAAAAAGATTTTAATCGCTTTATTATTGACTACCTCGGCCATGGCACAAGAATTTATTCCTTTGTATTCACATGGTATTCCTAATTACAAAGAAGTGGTCAACAAGCAATCTGCTGCAAAAGGGGCAGATGGAATAGAGCGTATCTCCAAAGTGAGTGTTCCCACTTATCGCTTTTTCCCAGCCTCAAATGGCACAGACCCTAAAACATGCGTTGTTATTTGTCCAGGGGGAGGATATCGCATATTGGCCTCTTCTCATGAGGGCTACGATATTGCGGCGAAGTTCAATGAAATTGGTGTTTCTGCTTTAGTGTTATATTACCGTTTACCGGAGGATTCGGCTCAAGTAGAGAAGAAATATGCGCCATTACAGGATGCGCAAGCTGCTCTAGCTCTTGTTCGTGAAAATGCAACGAAATGGAATGTAGATCCTAACAAGGTGGGTATTATGGGTTTTTCGGCTGGCGGTCATTTAGCGGCTACAGCCTCAACGCATTTTACGAAAGATTATACGGGTATTCTACCTGGAGCTAACCTAAGACCTGACTTTTCGATTTTACTATATCCGGTTATATCGGTGAGGTCTTTTGGTCATAGTGGTAGTTCCCAAAACCTATTAGGCAAAAATCCTTCAGAAGAAGATTTGCATTTATTTTCGAATGAAGAGCAGGTAACGCCGCAAACTCCAAAAGCCTTTCTAGTTCACGCTGCGGATGATAATGCAGTTCCTTTAAAGAATTCTTTACTCTATGCGGAGAAATTGACTGCTAATAAAGTTCCAGTGGATTTGCATGTGTATGCAAAAGGGGGGCACGGTTTTGGATTAAACAATAAAACCACAAGTGGGGACTTGTGGTTCGATCGTTTAGTTTCCTGGATGAAAGCAAATCAGTTGCTTTGAGTTTTCTTCATCACAAAGTAGAAAGGAATACCTAAAAGTACGATTCCTAATCCGATAGAAGAGGAAAGAGTTTTAACCCACAAGAGGTTTCCTGCTATTCCTACTAACAAAATAAGGTACCCGCTAAATAACAATTTCTGTAAAAGAGGCAGTTCATTTTGCATGATTCTTGTTTTGAATACAGATGCTACAGTAAGGAAGTAAAATATGAGAATAGCGAATACGGTAAAGTCTAATAAAGCACCGTAAGATCCAGAGAAACATAATAAGATGGCCCATAACCCTTGGATTCCCAGTGAATAAACTGGTACATCTTTCTCATTCGTTTTAGCTGCTTTCTTGAAGAACAAGCGATCATTTGCCATCGCTTGGAATAAACGCCCACCAGCTAAAATGATCCCATTATTACATCCAAAAGTGGAAATCATAATAAACACAGCCATCACTAAAGCACCAATTCCACCAAGAACGGTTTCTAATGCCGCAGCTCCTAATCGATCTTGTGTAGCAAACATAATTCCACGTGCATAGCTATTAATTCCGTCCGCTTCTCCTTTTAAGGGTAGAATGCTTAAATAGGCCATATTGGTAAGCAAATAAAGTAAACAAACTAAAGCCGATCCATAAACAAGTCCTTTCGCAATGGTTTTCTTCGGATCTTCAAAGTCAGCACTTGCAAAGGTGACATTATTCCAAGCAGAAGAAGAGAATAGGGGGCCGATCATCGCTACACCGAAGAGCGAAATCAATTCCCAACCGCCTATCGCATGTGATGTGTTTGCTTCTACTGTAAATGGTGCTGCGAAAAACCCTTCAAAATGAATCCATTCATTTGCCACACCTACATATAAACCGATGATAATGAGGATAACAATAGCTCCGATTTTGGTAATCGTAAAGATATTTTGTACTAGGGAGGCAAATTGTACCCCTCTGCTATTAATGTAAGTCAATAAGGCAATAAGGGAAGCCGCTAAAATTTGCTGAGTAGTAATGAAATCACCAACTAGAGGCGTATCATTTAAAATACCCGGAAAAATAAATCCTGCATAGCGGGCAAAGGCTACAGCAACAGCTGCGATTGTTCCTGTTTGAATGACTAAAAAGGTAGTCCAGCCAAATAAGAAGCCCGTTAAAGGATTATAGGATTCTTTTAAATAAATATATTGTCCACCTGTTTTGGGAAACACTGAACTTAATTTTCCATAGGCATAGGCACCTGTAATGGTTAAAAAGGCAGTTAAAAGCCAGGTGCCGATCCAATAAATAGGGGAACCCACGGAACGGGCTACCTCTGAACTAACTAAAAAGATACCAGAGCCAATCATGGAACCCATCACGAGCATCGATGCGTCAAGGGTGTTTAATTTTTTATTCATATAAGTTTTATTGATTTAATGCAATTCCTGATTTTCATCAAGAATTCAAAGAAACGATTATTATTTCTGATTTTCTTGAACAGTTTTAAACTTTTTTAGTTTGTAAACGTTTCCGTAAACGTTTACGGAAAAAAATTAAATAATTTCTTTGATTTTTTATACAATTATGGTCTATATTCCCTGAGTAGTATATGTCAAATGATAATACATATAACTATTGTACAATTTTAGACCAGTTTTATGAAGAAGTCCATTAATGAAGTAGAGGTTTGGGATCAATTTAGATCAGGCGATCAACAAGCTTTTGCTGTCTTGTATTCTCATTTCGTTCAACCGCTATATACCTATTGTATGGGGATTACGAGTGACAAGGATTTAATTAAGGATAGTTTACATGATTTGTTCGTGGAGATTTGGAAAAATCACGCGAGCCTTGGACCCACGACAAGTGTGAAATTTTATTTAATGGCATCCATCAAACGTAAGATTGTACGTCAATTAGAATCTCAGTTAAAAAATCAGAATCACCACGAAGCTTATCAATACCAGTTTATGGAAGATATGCCTTCTGCTGAAAGACAATTAGTGATGGTAGAGGAGGAGCATATGTCACATAGAACAATGTATGCTAGTTTAAATAAGTTAAGCAAACGTCAGAAAGAGGCCATTACGTTGAAGTATTTTGAAAATATGGATACCGACCAGATCTCGGAGCACATGAATATTAATCCACAATCGGTATATAATTTAATCTTTGGAGCACTTCGTGTTATGAAGGAGCATATGACGTCAAAAGCTTATGCTTGTTAATTATTGAATAATTATAAGATATATTTGAGTAAAACACATAAGTTTTCTTCTTTTCGTGGTAAGTAATCTTAAAAGATTGACATGTTATCGAAAAGAATGAGCTGGATAAAGAGATTAAAAATAGTAAATAAGTACCCAATTAAACCCTTAAGACTATCCCAACAAGAATGCAAAGCCTTGTGGGAGAGGATTCAATTGACTTTGCAAACAACTTAATTAAATTAACCTATGAGAAAAAAATTACTTTCCAAGGTGCTCCTTAGCGGTATAATGCTGTTATTGAGTATTCAAATTTTTGCCCAAGATCGGATGGTCACAGGTAAAGTAACGTCATCTGACGATGGTTCGGGTATTCCTGGCGCCAGTGTTGCTATTAAAGGTACTTCTAAAGGTACTTCAACAGACATGGACGGAAATTACAAAATTACTGTAGGTAACTCTGCTGTTTTAGTTTTTTCAGCGGTTGGTACTAATTCACAAGAAGTTTCAGTAGGATCTAAGACGCAAATCAATGTGTCTCTTAGTGCTGATACTAAATC
>JBJOIV010000101.1:0-6638 GCA_046046955.1 Bacteroidota bacterium
TTAATTCTAACTCGGGGAATGCGGGTGTGGCGATGGCTTGGACGCTGTATGATGGAAAAGGGATGTTTATCCTGCGTGATCGATTTAAGGAATTACAAAACTTAGGTGCGAAGCAAACAGAGAGTAACATCGAGAACCTAATCGCTTTAATTTCAAGCACTTATTACGATATTATACGCCAAAGTCTTCGCGTAAACAACTTCAAAAAAGGGCTAGAAATCTCCAACGACCGCTTAAAATTAGCTAAAGATCGCTACGAGGTGGGACAAGGTTCAAAGGTGGATTATTATTCCGCGCAAGTAGATTTCAATGAAGATAAAGCCTTATTAATCGCCCAAGAGCAAGCTTTTACTAATACAAAGATTGGGTTCAACACTTTACTCATAAAAGAATATAAAGCTGACTTTAGCATCAACAATACCATTGACTTGTTACCTAAGTTGACACTTAGCGAATTAAAAATGAGTGCCTTGTCTCAAAACCCGGCGCTAATTGGGGCTATTTTATCGAAAAAAATTAGCGATTTAGAGACAAAAAATATTCAGAGTCAGCAGAAACCACAAATCGATCTATTAGCCGGTTACAACTTAAATAGTGTGGCGAATGGGGCTGGTTTTGGCGTGGAGAAAGGTAGCAGTGATGTTTTCAACTATGGCTTACGTGCTACTATCAATATTTTTGATGGATATAACCAGAAGCGTAGAATTCAAAACGCGAAAATCAATGCAGAGATCGCTTCTATGCAAATCGAAGATTTAAAGAATGCCTTGTTGTCAGCCTTAGAAAGAACCTACGTAACCTACGAGAACTCTTTGAATTTGATTCAGTTAGAGACTGAAAACTATGCGATTGCGAAACAAAACATTGACATCGCTTTCGATCGTTTTAAAGTGGGTATTGCCACTTCCTATGAATTACGTGAGGTACAACGAAATGCGGTGGCAGCAGAGACACGCTTAATTGAGGCAAAATTTGCGGCTAAATCGGCTGAAATTGAATTAATTCGATTGAGCGGAAACTTGTTGTAATTCCTCATTCAACTGTTGCTGGTAAAGCTCAAAATACAATGTTTGATCTTTCATTAATTCGTCATGCGTTCCACTTTCGACGATTCTACCTTCCGCTAACACAAAGATTCGATTCGCTAATCGAGCGGAGGAAACACGGTGAGAAATAATCAGCGATGATTTCCCTTTCGTCACCTGCTTTAAATTCTCCAAAATAGTGTGCTCCGTGTGCGTGTCTACCGCAGAAAGACAATCATCCAAGATGAGCATTTTCGGATTTTTTGCCAAAGCACGGGCAATGGACACCCTTTGTTTTTGGCCACCAGAAAGCGTAATTCCGCGTTCCCCTAAAATGGTCTCGAAACGATCTGGGAACTCTATGATATTCGCATACACATCCGCCTGCTTCGCTGCCATTTCAATGGCCTCTTGATCTAGTTGATCATTCCCAAAACGAATATTATCCGAGATACTCGTCGAAAACAAAAAAACATCCTGCGGAACAAAACCTACAAAAGACCTCACCCAGGCAATATCCCAATCTTTTAATGGAATCCCGTCGAGTAAAATCTCTCCAGAACTTGGGTCATAAAAACGAGCCATCAGAAGAGCCACGGTAGATTTACCGGAACCGGTTTGGCCTAAAAGAGTTACGGACTCTCCAGCTTTAATGGTCAAATTAATCTTCTCTAAAACAGGGCGATCAGAACCTGGATAAACAAAGCTCACGTCCTTAAATTCCCAATTCCCTACAATATCTTGGCGTATTTGCTTCCCAGGCGTCAACTCTGATTTTGCTTCTAGAAACTCATTAATTCGCTTCTGTGAGGCGGCAGCTCTTTGTATCTGAGAACTAGTCCAACCCAAAGCCGTCACCGGCCAGGTCAACATAAACACATACATAATGAACTCGGTGATATTACCCACCGTCATTCGACCGGCAATCACCTCTTGAGAACCAATATACACGACCAAAATGGTAGAAAAACCCACTAACAAGGCAATCAAGGGAGTAAACAACGAATCCACCTTTACTAAACCAAGCGATTTAGAGCGGTAGGCATTCGAGGCTTCGGCAAATGAATTCACTGATTTTCGCTCTCTGACAAAGGACTTCAACACGCGAATTCCAGAAAATGCTTCTTGCGCAAAGGTGGAAATTTGAGATAGGGCACCTTGTATCTCCTCTGACTTGCGGATAATGACCGAATTCACATAATAGATACTTAAAGACAAAATGGGCAAGGGCATCAAAACATACCACATCAATTTTTGATTTACCTGCCACATGGAATAAATCACCAAGATAAATACGGTGATCAAATTAAGGCCATACATGATGCTGGGACCTACATACATCCGCACTTTTCCCACGTCTTCGGAGATACGAGCCATTAAATCTCCCGTATTTTGTTGTCTGTAGAAGGACAAAGGTAGTTTTTGGTACTGCGTATAAATCTCATTTTTTAATTCGAATTCGATGTGACGGGACATCACAATCAATGTTTGACGAACTAAAAACAGGAAAACTCCTTTCAAAATGGCCATCAAAATGATCAAGCCACCGTAAAAAAACAGGGTAAAACCAAAAATTTCGTAGAAGGCCTTTTGTAAAGTAAACTGACTGAAAAGAAAATAAATGGCAATGGTTTCTGTGACTAAATCGAGTGCGTATCGCACTAATTGAGCAGGAAAAACACCGAAGAAATTCGATAGCAGGGTAAACAAAATTCCCAAAATGAGTAGCGACTTATATTTCCAGAAATACTGATTGATATGACTTAGCGCGCCCATATATTGATTAATTGCCCACAAAGATAGGACCTTTCTCAATTAAAATTCTTAATTTTGGAATTCAAACAAGACGCTCTTTTTTTTCGGATGGTTAACAGGAGATTACTACGGGTCAAAGCATTTCAGCAATTGTATGCTTTTTACACCCAAGAACGTGCCCAATATCAATTAGCTTTTGATGGTTTAGCGACCATTTTTCAGCCTGATTTATCCCTTATGGTCTCAAAAGAGGACCAAATGCCTCGTTTAGAGGGCCTGAGACAACTAGCCGAGATTCAATTGAAAGAGTATTTCCAAGAAATCACTTCCGAAGAAAGCATTCCCGCAGAAGCGCAAGAAGCGGCTCAATCTGTCTATAAATTGTACCAAGCGAACGTGAAACAAATCGCGAAACGCCTGAAGCAAGACATGGTGGTAGAGGTGGAGGCGATTAACAAGCAGTATTTAAAAATCCTTTACTACTTACAGCAGTTGCCTATTATTGCCCTTTGGGATGAAAATAGACGACTTTTGGAGAATAACACGAAGACATCCTTACTTGCTAAGAACAAGGTCTTGTATATTTTGTCCAAATGGGGAGATTTACAACGTGCCTTCGAGAAAAATCACATCGGCTGGTCAGAAGATGAAGAAAATTTAATCAAGAAATTATTTATCGAGAACATCTTGACCGATGAAACCTTCTTAACTTACCTCCCTACAGCAGGTAAAAAGTTCGAAGATGATTTAGAATTCGTTAAATATGTGCTGAAAAATTTCCTTTTAAAACACGAGTCGATGACGGAGTATTTTGAGGAAAAAGATTTAAATTGGTCTTTGAATAAGGATGTGGTGAAGAGTTTAGCGACTAAAACCTTTAAAATAGAGGCTTTGGAAGACTTAAGTTTACAACCACTCGCGATCCAATGGGAAGACGATAAATTATTCTTTGAAGAATTATTCGATTACAGCGTTACAGAAGACAAGCAATTAAGTGCATGGATTGGTGACCAAACGAAAAACTGGGAGTCAGATCGCTTAGCGGTTGCGGATTTTATTATCCTAAAAATGGCGCTAGCGGAGATGGTAAAATTCTCGAGCATCCCAGTGAAAGTAAGTATTAACGAGTACATCGAACTAGCTAAAAACTATTCGACACCGAAGTCTGGCCAATTTATCAACGGTATATTAGACGTGGTTTCGAACCGCCTAGTTCACGAAAAAGTGATTAATAAATCAGGTCGAGGATTAATCGACATAGCTAACAAATAAAATGAGCAAATCATCTAGATCTTTTTGGGCCTTCGTAGTAGGTGCTGCTGCAGGTGCGGTTGTCGGTATTTTATACGCTCCAGATAAAGGGGAAAATACACGTAACAAATTGTATTATCAATTAAATAAATACCGTGATCAATTAAAGCAATTGATTAATGATATCGTGGATGGTAAAGAGGTGATCGAAACTACCGCAAAATCTGAAGGCAAAAAAGTGGTGCAAGACGCGAAAATCAAGGCAGAAAAATTACTTGAGGACGTGGAAAAAATGATGACCCAAATCAAGGCTAAATAAGATGCGAGCTACTCTCCTTTTATTCTGTTTAGGTGGGATGCTCTCCTGCACAAATCAGCAAAAAGAGGCGAATAATGCGACTGAAAATGCCATTCCAGCCGCTTTAAAACCAAGTGCAGAAAAACAGCCCATTTTGAAAGTAGATAAACCCTATGTTTCACTCGGCAGAATCACCGAAGGAGATAGTGTTTTTCACACCTTCAATTTTAAGAATACCGGCAATTTGCCTTTGAAAATAATCTCCGTGAATGCCTCCTGCGGGTGCACAACACCGAAATGGACGACAGAGATTATTCAACCTGGAAAAAAGGGTTTCATTCGCGTGAAATTTGATTCCAAAGGAAAAGAAGGGAAATTGCAAAAGTCCATTACCGCCTACTGTAATACGCTTCCAGCGGAAAACAGAATGGCATTTAAAGTAGAAGTCTTACCTAAAAAATAAAAACATGTTATTATTACAAGCTCAAAGTCCTGCCTACATGCAAATCATCCTTTTTGGAGGAATTTTCGTGGTATTTTATTTCTTCATGATTCGTCCACAGCAACAAAAAGCGAAAGAAGCGAAAAAATTCATTGAAGAATTAAAGACAGGAGATAAAGTAGTTACTATCGGTGGTGCACACGGCACAGTGGTGACTATTCGCGAGAAAACTATCGTGGTAGAAGTAGATTCAAGCAAAGGTGTTCGCATGGTATTTGAAAAAACAGCGATCTCGAAAGATGCATCGTCTCGTTTAGAAGAGTAATCGATATGACTACAGGCCTGAAACCATTCATCGGAATTACAGGCGGAATCGGATCCGGCAAATCAACTATTTGCCGGATTTTTTCGTGTTTAGGCATCCCTGTTTTCGAGGCTGACAAAGCAGCTCGTGAAATTTGCGATCAAGATTCGGCCGTAAAAGAAGCCATTATTGCGGAGTTTGGGCCTAAAGCTTACCTTCCGGATGGAAGCTATAATCGTACCTGGATTAAAGGCTTACTCCAAAAATACCCAGGCGATGTGGCCCACTTAAATGCCATCATTCATCCAGCTGTTCGACAAAAAGCAACGGAGTGGTTCGCGGCTACTCCTGATGCCCCCTTCTGCTTGTACGAATCGGCCCTCATCACACCGCAAAAGAAACCGGAGCCTATTTCACAAATCATCACAGTGGATGCTCCTTTGAGCGAACGAATTCAAAACATTCAAAAAAGAAGTAACATGAGTTATATGGAAACGATGCAAATAATTGACCTGCAACCGAAGCCCAAAAACTATTTATGGGGCGCTGATTTCGTGATTCAAAACGGGAAAAATGATCAAGTTTTTCCACAGGTGATGCAGATTTTAAAAGCCTTTACTTGCTTTCTATTGCTATTAATGGGCCCATCTGCATCCGCACAAATTAAAGCGATGACCTTCAATGTCCGCCTTGATACGGAATCTGATGGCTTAAACCAATGGAAATACCGGAGCAAACACTGCGGCGAACTTATCCGTTACCACCAGGCAGACATCATCGGTTTACAAGAGGCATTTTTACATCAAATAACGGATTTAGAAAAAGAATTACCTGGTTTTGGCTGGTTCGGCAAAGGCCGCGATGATGGCAAAGCGGAAGGAGAATTCTCTGCTTTGATGTACCGCAAATCCAAGTTTAAGTTGATAAAAGAAAGTACATTTTGGCTTTCCGATTCCTGCGATAAAGTAGGCTTTGGCTGGGATGCGGCTTGTCGCCGTGTGGTGACCTGGGGCCAATTTCAAGAAATAAAAACGGGGAAGAAATTCTTCGTATTTAATACCCATTTCGATCATTTAGGCAAAGTGGCGCGTAGAGAAAGTGCGAAGCTCGTTTTGCGTAAAATCGCAGAAATCGCTGGCAAAGCTCCAGTCATTTTAACGGGGGATTTCAATGCCACACCTGACGACGAACCGATTCAAATCCTAGTAGACCCCAAAAATCCAGCGCGAGTGATCGACTCGGAAAAGATTAGCCAAAATGGCCACTATGGACCCTACAGCTCTTTTAATGGGTTCACTAAGGAACAAGAAGGCAAACACATTGACTATCTATTTGTAAAAAACGGGCCTATTGTATTGCAACATACGACACATAGCGAGACTTGGGAAAACAAATATCCGACAGATCATTTCCCGGTGAGCGCGGTGATTAGAATCCCGTAAGGCATTTGGGAATTAAGGCTTAAAAAGGTAAATTTGATTATGGAAAATTTCATCGTTTCAGCGCGTAAATACCGCCCTACCCTATTTGATTCTGTGGTAGGCCAAAGTCATATTACCACCA
>JBJOIV010000102.1:0-6612 GCA_046046955.1 Bacteroidota bacterium
TTGAAAAAAGTTACTTTACATAAAGAAATTAAATAGGTTGACCCATGGCTAAGAAAGTAGTTGCAACTCTGAAGAAAGAAGGCGGCGTTAAGTACGCTAAGATCATTAAGGCGGTTAAGAATCCTACAACAGGAGCTTATACCTTCAAAGAAGAAATCATCCTTCAAGATGAAGTTAACGCAGCGTTGAAAAACTAATTTTTCAATACCCGTTACCCTATCTTAAAAAAATTGAAGTCCCTTCTTGAAGGGACTTTTTTTATTTTGATTACCTTCGCATTGTATTTTAAATCACCTCATGGGATTATTCGATTTTTTCAAAAAGAAACCTGAACCTCAACAGCAGGAAGAGATCCAAGCTTTAGAGCAAGGCTTAGAGAAAACATCCACTGGATTGTTCTCTAAGATCGGTCGTGCCGTGGTAGGCAAATCGAAGGTAGATGAGGAAGTACTCGATGAATTAGAGGAGATTTTATTGACTTCCGATGTAGGTGTAGCCACCACGCTGAAGATCATTGAGCGCATCGAGCGCCGCGTAGAACGTGATAAATACGTATCCACAGAAGAATTAGATAAAGTATTACGCGAAGAAGTCGCAGCACTTTTAGAAGAAAACCAATCCTCTTCTTTAGAAAATGCCTTCGCAGAACCTTCCCAAAAACCCTATGTCATCATGGTCGTAGGCGTGAACGGTGTAGGTAAAACCACCACCATCGGAAAACTTGCTTCTCAATTCCATCAAAATGGATTGAAAGTCGTATTAGGTGCGGCGGATACTTTCCGTGCGGCAGCAGTCGATCAATTAAAGTTGTGGGGAGAACGCGTGGGAATTCCCGTGATTGATCATGGAATGAATACGGATCCGGCAGCGGTGGCGTATGATGCGGTGAAGCAAGCCGTGGACATGAACGCAGATATCGTGATCATCGATACGGCGGGACGTTTACATACGAAAGTCAATTTGATGACGGAGCTGGGTAAAATTAAACGCGTCATTCAGAAATTTATTCCAGAGGCACCACATGAGGTGATGCTGGTTTTAGATGGATCTACAGGCCAAAACGCCTTCATCCAAGCCCAAGAGTTCACAAAAGTAACTGAGATTACCTCGTTAGCGATCACAAAGCTGGACGGTACGGCAAAAGGTGGGGTGGTGATTGGAATTTCGGATCAGTTCAAGATCCCAGTCAAATACATTGGAGTGGGAGAAAAAATCTCCGATCTCCAAGTATTCAACAAGACCACTTTCGTGGATTCGCTTTTCGCGAAAAAATAATTACTTCGCCTTCTCTTTAGCCCAGGTATCTTTCAACGTCACTGTACGGTTGAAAACTAATTTATCTGAGCTCGAATCTAAGTCAAGACTATAATAACCTTTGCGGATAAACTGCAATGGTTGGCCCACCGAAGCAGATTTCAAACCTGGCTCCACGTAGACCTTTGGAATAATTTGCAATGATTCCGGGTTAATGAACTTCAGGAAGTCATCCCCTAATTCAGAGGCATCCTCCACGATCAACAAGCGATCAAAGTTTCGTACCTCAGCCTCCACCGCATGAGCGACAGAAACCCAGTGAATCGTACCTTTTACGTTAATGCCACTCGTATCTTGACCTGACTTACTTTCTGGGATGTATTCCGCGTGCACTTCTGTCACATTCCCTGCCGCATCCGTTTTGAAATCCGTACACGTCACGATATAAGCTCCTTTCAAACGCACCTGCAAGCCCATGCCTAGACGGAAGAACTTCTTAGGTGGATCGATCATAAAGTCTTCGCGCTCGATGTATAATTCATTCGAGAAAGGCACAGAACGCTTCGTGATTACCTCGGCTTCTGGATTATTTTCAATCTGTAAGTCCTCCGTTTTATCCGCTGGATAATTCGTAATCACTAATTTGATCGGATCCAAAACAGCCATCACACGATCCGCTGACTTGTTTAAGTCTTCACGAATACAGAATTCCAAGAGACTCAAATCGATCAAATTATCACGTTTCGCCACCCCAATGCGCTCGCAGAAGTTGCGAATCGAAGCCGGCGTGAAACCACGTCTACGTAAACCAGAAATCGTAGGCATGCGGGGATCGTCCCAGCCGTTCACTACTTTTTCGTTCACTAATTGTAGCAACTTACGCTTACTCATCACTGTGTGGGATAAGTTCAAACGCGCGAATTCATATTGATGAGAAGGAAAAATCCCTAATTTATCTAAGAACCAATCGTATAAAGGACGGTGAACGTCGAATTCCAGTGTACAGATCGAGTGGGTGATTTCTTCGATGGAATCACTTTGGCCGTGCGCGAAATCGTACATCGGATAGATGCACCATTTGTCGCCTGAACGGTGGTGTTTTACGTGGCGGATACGGTACATCAAAGGATCACGCATGTGCATGTTCGGATGTGCCATATCGATTTTCGCCCGTAACACCTTCTCTCCATCCGCATATTTTCCCGCACGCATGTCACGGAATAGCGCTAAATTCTCTTCTACGCTGCGATTTCTGAAAGGACTGTGCGTTCCAGGTGTCGTAGGCGTTCCTTTCTGAGCCGCAATTTCTGCCGCTGAAGAATCGTCCACATAGGCGAAAGAAAGCGTAATTAACTTCTCTGCGAATTGGTATAAATCTTCGAAATAATCTGATGTATACAATTCATTCGCCCAGGTGAATCCTAACCAAGAAACATCCTTTTTAATCGATTCCACATATTCTGTTTCCTCTGTTACGGGATTTGTATCATCAAAACGCAAATTTGTTCCCCCTCCAAAACGCTGCGCCAGCCCAAAGTTCAAGCAAATACTCTTTGCGTGACCTATGTGCAGGTAACCGTTTGGCTCCGGTGGAAAACGAGTCAAAATACCTTTCGAGTATTTTCCTGACGCGATGTCCTCAGAAACGATTTCTTCTAAGAAATTCAGGGATTTGGGTTTTAATTCTTCCATGTATTATTTTTCGTGTTCCTTTTCGTGTCGACGAATAAAATTTAAGCTATAAGGTTCAAAAATAAACATTATTTGCCAAAATCCGTAATTTGCAGCGCTTTATCGATATGAGAAAAAACAGCCTATTACTCGCCTTATTCATTTGTGGATTTTTCCAAGGCTTCGCCCAATGGACTCCCATCACCCTAGAAACCAAAGCTTCCTTCCGAGCGATTCGCTCCCACGGGAAGCATATCTGGATAGGGGGAACGCTAGGAACGGTGATTCATTCGAGCGATGGTGGCTCTCATTTCAATGTCAGCAACGTACCCGGAGCTGATTCCTTAGACTTCCGCGATCTTGCTATCCTAGATGACAAAACCGTCCTGCTGATGAGTGCTGGTCCGGCAGAAAATGGTGCAGCGAAGATTTTCCGAACAGAGAATGGGGGCGAAAGCTGGGAACTAGCCTATCAAATCAAAGAGAAAGGCTATTTCTTCGATGCTATTCTTTGGGAAGGGAAACAAGGATTGATCTTATCGGACCCGGCGGGTCCGTTTTATGGCTTGATTTGGATAAGCAATAAGGGACGCGACTTTTCTTTACTGAATCCGGCGAGTTACCCCGAACTACAAAAAGGAGAAGCCGCGTTTGCAGCGAGTGGATCTAGTTTACAGAAAACGAAACAAGGCTATTATATCGTGACGGGCGGCGGCACTAAGGCCAGAGTGCTGTACGGCAAGGACGCACTGAACTGGGAAAGCATTTACGCGGAAATTCCAGGTGGTGAAGGAACTGGATTCTTTAGCCTAGGTGTTCGCGACGAAAAAAACCTATGGATTGCCGGTGGAAATTATTCCCGGATTAAAGAAGGACCGGTACCGGTTTTAGAAAGTCTGGATGCCGGAAAGACGTGGTCTCCGCTGGTAAATGCACCAGGGTATTATGTGGAGAAAATTCTGTGGGCCGATCCGTATTGGATACTATCGGGGCCGGCGGAAAGCTCGGCTTTTGACCCAGTGAAAAAACGCTGGATTAGCTTAGGAAAAAGTCCTTATCACAATGTGTGTCGAGTAGGCGATCGCCTGTATGGTGTAGGTGGAAGAGGCCAAATCGGTTTCATCAGCCTCCCCCAAATACAGCAACTATTTCTTTCTAAAGAATAGAGAAATAGGCGTCCCTGATAAATCAAAGGCCTTACGCATCTGATTCTCAAGGTAACGCTCGTAACTTTCCTTAATGTATTGAGGTAAATTACAGAAGAAAATAAACGTAGGATACGGTGTCGAGACCTGCGTACAATATTTAATCTTGATGTATTTTCCTTTCCAGGCTGGTGGTGGATAACTTTGGATCACATCCAGCATCACATCGTTTAATTTCGACGTAGTAATCTTCTGCGTACGGTTTTCGTACACCCTAAGCATTAATTCCAAAGCTTGGAAAATACGCTTCTTCTCCATCACCGAAGTAAAGATAACCGGCATATAATTCAAAGGCGCCATACGCTCCTTGATCGCTTTCTCTAATTGAATCGCAGTATTCGTGTCTTTCGCCACTAAATCCCACTTATTAATCATCAATACAATCCCTTTCTTAGCCTTATCCGCCATGCTGACAATGTTCATATCCTGCGCCTCAAGACCCGTTAATGGATCAATCGTCGTCGCATCGATAATGATAATAGCCACATCACATTCTTCCAAAGCCTTCATCGAACGCAATACCGAATAATATTCGATGTTGTCGTCGATTCTCGCTTTTCGGCGAATACCGGCGGTATCCGTAATGATGAAATCCTTCCCAAACATCGTGTAGTGATTTTGAATCGCATCACGCGTCGTTCCAGCTTCATCGGTCACAATCGAACGATCTTTTCCTAAGATCGCATTCAAGAAAGAAGATTTTCCTACGTTCGGACGACCTAAGATCGCCACGCGCGGAATCCCTAATTCTGGATTTTCTATTCCTTCATCCTTAAAATGAGAAACCATCACATCGAGCATATCACCCGTACCACTTCCACTTTCGGCAGCAATCGCAAATGGATCGCCTAAACCTAATTCGTAAAATTCTGCGGCAGCATAGGCCTTCTCGTGTGTATCGGCTTTGTTCGCAATCAAGATAACTGGCTTCTTCGAACGACGTAAAACGTTCGCAAAGTCCTTATCCAAATCCGTTAAACCCGTAGAGCAATCTACGACAAACAATAAAACCGCCGCTTCTTCAATGGCTAATTCTACCTGCTCGCGTATCGCTCCTTCAAACTTATCTTCTGAACCATGCACGTAACCTCCCGTGTCAATCACGGTAAAGAAACGTCCTGTCCATTGACCGTAACCATAATGGCGGTCGCGCGTCACCCCGGACAAGTTGTCCATGATAGCTTTCTTTTGTTCGATCAAGCGATTGAACAAAGTAGATTTCCCTACATTGGGACGCCCCACAATTGCAATAATATTTGACATTCTTTGTTTAAATTAATCGAGTGAATACCCGAATGAACGCAACTTGTCGGTCTTTGCACGCCAATCAGGCTCCACTTTGACAAACTGCTCTAAAAATACTTTTTTACCAAAAAACTTCTCTAAATCCTCTCTTGCCTGAATTCCCACTTTCTTGATATTTTCCCCTTTGTGCCCGATAATAATCGCACGTTGCGATACTCGCTCCACGTAAATCTCCGTTGCAATACGTAAAATGGTAGGCTCCTCCTTAAAGGATGTCACCACTACTTCACACGAATAAGGAATCTCCTTTTTATAGTTCAAGAAAATCTTCTCTCTCACAATCTCCGAGGCAAAGAACTTTTCTGGCTTATCTGTCAGCTCTTCCTTATCAAAAAAGGGCGGATGAACTGGCAAATGTTCCATGAGGTGACTAAAGATTTGGTCCAAATGAACCGACTCCAAAGCCGAAATAGGGATAATCGGTTTGCCCGGGAAAATTCCCTGCCAATACGCGACCTTCTCCTCTAACTTCTCCATGCTCACTAAATCGATCTTGTTTAACAAAACAAGAATAGGTGTCTCTGTGAAATCTTTCCAATTGGTCAAAAAGTCCAAATCTTCGAATTCATCAAACACATCCGTCACATACAATACCACATCCGCATCCTCTAAAGAGCTTTTCACGAACTGCATCATAGATTTATGCAACTCGTATTTAGGCAATAAAACACCAGGGGTATCTGAGTAAACGATCTGGTATTCAGTCCCTTTATGCTCTCCATTCAACATCCCCAAAATACGGTGACGCGTCGTCTGCGCTTTCGAGCTCACAATCGAAAGTCTCTCCCCCACGAGTGCATTCATCAGCGTGCTCTTCCCCACATTGGGTTTGCCAATAATACTGATAAAGCCTGCCTTGTGTTCTGGGGTCATAGAAATGAAATGTAAAATCTGCCTTAAAAAGGATAGGCAAGAATAATTTCTACAAAGATACTTGTTTTTTCTGAAAGAAACGTGCATCTTTGCACTCCCAATTATATCGCGGGGTGGAGCAGTTGGTAGCTCGTTGGGCTCATAACCCAAAGGTCGTCAGTTCGAGTCTGGCCCCCGCTACATCGAAAAGAGGTCTTGCAAAAGACCTCTTTTTTTATGCCCTTAGTTCAAGCACAGGCTGACCGCTAAATAAATACACTAACCGCTAAATAATTCTTTCTCATAGGTTCAGTTCAAATACACT
>JBJOIV010000103.1:0-6604 GCA_046046955.1 Bacteroidota bacterium
AAGGCATTTTGCTGGGCTGTTAACACCTCTAAATAACTGGCATTTGCCGTTAAAAATAAGGTTCCCACCGTATTGATTGCCCCTTTTGTTAGTAATACCTCGCGTTGCTTTAGTTGCTGTTGGGACTGTAAATAGGTCAACGACTTTACCTGCGTATCCCATTCTAAATAACCTTTGACTAGGGCATTTTGGTAGGCTAAATCTTGTGCCTTCCAAGAGGACTCCGTACGCAACATCTCCGAGGTAATAGCTGATCTATTCAACCAAGGCGCAGTAATTCCTCCCAATAATTGATAGGCCATCGAAGCGGGTAGCTGAAATAAATAAGCTGGCTGAAAACCTTGTACCCCTAAAATTCCAGAAAGCACAATGGATGGCTTCAAAGCTAATGCCGCACTTTCTTTCGTTTCAAAAGCAGCCATCAGGTTTAATTTTGCCTGTTTTACATCTGGCCTCCGCCCTAATTGATCGATCTTTAAACGAGTAAACAAACTGGTATCCAACGCGCATTGGAAAGGAAATTTCGATCGGTGAATCGTTGCCGTAGGCTTATTTAAAAGGAATCGAATATCATTCTCTAAAGAAGTGATTTGTTGGAGCACATTACCTTCTTGCGCACGCGAGTTTAACCACTGTGCCTCTAGTTGTTGCACTGCCGATTCATTTACCGTACCCGCCTCTTTCTGCACTTGGACTAATTCAAAAGCTTTGCGCTGAATTTCAATATTGTTTTTTAAGATATCTAATTCTTTGTCTAAAGCGATTAACTGACCATAGGAACTGGCTACTTCTGCCACTAAAGAAGTTATCAACCATTGCTGACCTGACTCAGAAGCTAAATAACGGAGCGCACTTGCCTTTTTCTTTTTAGCTAGCTTTCCCCAAATATCCAATTCCCAGCTCGACTGAAGACCGATTTGAAGATCAGGAAGGTGCTCAGGAATAATTTGATCTTTGGTGATATTAGTCGAAAACTGGGTATCGTAATTTCCCACCCCATCCATCGTGTACTTTCCAAATCGACGCAAACTAGGCTGAATGATCCCGTTAACGGTGGGTTTAAGCAGACCTCGTTGGTAGCCAAAATCCGCCTTTGCCATGGCTAACTGCAGAAATCCGATCTTAATATCATTGCTGCGAACTAATACCGAATCAATCAACTGCACTAACAAGGTATCTCGCTTCCAACATTCTTGTACATCAGCCACTGACTTTTCCTCTTCCGTATCTCGGTACGTACCTAACTCAGCTTGCAATTTATACTGCTCCTTCAGTAGGCCTGAGGTGCAGGAACCTAGCACAAATGCGACACATAAGGCATATAAACTATTTTTCATTTTTTGACCATTTAGCCGAGAGCGTAGCGAAAACCACATACAATCCCGGAATTACTAATAAACCTCCGACTGTCCCTAAAATCATACCCCCCGCTGAGGCGGTACCGATGGTTCGGTTTCCAATGGCACCAGCTCCAGAAGCCACCATTAAGGGAATCAAACCTGCCACAAAAGCAAAGGAAGTCATCAAAATAGGACGTAAACGAGAGAATGCCCCTTCTTTTGCAGCTTCGATGATGGAGGCTCCCTCCTTTTGTTTGGCAATCGCAAACTCCACAATCAAAATCGCATTCTTTCCTAATAAACCAATCAACATCACCAGCGCTACTTGCGCATAAATGTTGTTTTGCAATCCGAAAAGGTACAAGAAAGCATAGGTCCCCATCGCCCCCATCGGCAAGAAAAGGAGTACAGGGAACGGCAATAAGAAGGATTCATATTGCGCCGCCAGTAAGAGATACACAAAGAGCAGACAGATAGCGAAAATGAAAATCGCCTGATTACCCGCTAAATCTTCCTCCCGCGTCATCCCCGACCATTCCAGCGTATATCCCCGAGGCAAACTCTTAGCAGCTTGTGCCCTAATTATATCCAAAACGGCACCCGAACTGAAGCCCGGCGCCGGTTCACCATTCACCATCGCTGACGTAAACATGTTGTATCGGGTAAACTGCTCCGGCCCATACACACGTTTCATCTTCACGAAAGAAGAATAAGGCACCATTTCCCCCTCCTTGTTTTTAGCATAAAACTTCAATACGTCATCCGGATGAGCCCGGTAGCGTGGATCTACCTGGACCATCACCTTGTACATTTGGCCAAAACGAATGAAGTTCGTCGCATAAAAACTTCCTAACAGGGTTTGTAGATTATCCATCGCCGGAAGCACATTCACCCCTTTCTGAGCCGCTGCCTCTTGATCAACTTCCAGCATATACTGAGGGAAAGAAGGGTCAAAACTCGAGAAGGTATTTTGAATTTCAGGCGTTTCATTCAACTTCTTCGCGAAGTCATTTGATACGGCTGCTAACTTCTGCAAATCACCTGATCCACTTCGGTCCTGAATCCGGAATTCAAAACCAGACGCATTACCAAAACCCGGAACCGCTGGTGGCGGGAAGAATTGAATACTCGCCTCTTTAATGCCTTTGGTCTTTCCCCTGATGATTTCCGTTAACTCGTCCACGGTCTCTTTCCGTTCCTCCCATGGTTTTAACGTAATAATTCCCGTTCCGTAAGAAGCTCCAGAGCCATCTGTTAATAAACTAAAGCCTGCCAAAGTAGAAAAAGACTCAATGGCATCTACTCCTTGAATGGATTTAAACACCTGGTCCATAACACGCTCAGTTCGCTCTAAGGTTGCTCCTGCTGGAGTCGTCGCATTCACATACAACGTACCTTGATCCTCCGAAGGAATAAATCCACTCGGCACAATCCCCGATAAGACCACCGTTCCAGCGACAGAGCCCACTAAAAGCAGCCACATCAACAGGCGCTTACTAATCAAAGCTCCCACCCAAACCAAGTATTTCTGCGCAATCGCCTCATAGCGCTGATTAAAGGCATGGAAGAATTTACCTAACCAGCCCTTTTGATGATGCTCTGGTTTCTTCAAGAGCAAGACACAAAGTGCTGGTGTAAGCGTTAAAGCGGTTAAACCAGACAAGGCGATGGAAATCGCCATCGTAACTGAGAATTGTCGGAAAAACACACCGATCGGTCCAGATAGGAAGGCCACTGGCACGAATACCGCACCCATCACTAAGGTGATCGCCAAGATGGCGCCAGAAATTTCGTGCATCGCTTCTTGGGTGGCAGCCAGGACGGGCATGTCTTTTTCCTCCATTTTGGCATGGACCGCCTCCACGACGACAATCGCGTTATCGACCACAATACCGATGGCTAAGACCAGGGAGAAGAGGGTCAACAAATTAATCGAGAACCCGAAAGCGAGCATGAACGTAAATGTACCTACAAGTGAAACCGGCACCGCGATAATAGGCACCAAAGTCGCCCGCCAGTCTTGCAAGAAAATAAACACGACGAGCGCAACTAAAATAAAGGCTTCTAATAAGGTCTTAATTACCTCGTGAATGGAAGCATCCAAGAAACGGGACACGTCATACGAAATCGTGAAGCCCATCCCCGGCGGGAAAGTGCTCGTTTTCAATTCCGCTAAGCGTTTCTTCACGTTTTCAATTACCTCCGCGGCGTTCGAACCCGGACGCTGTTTCAATAAAATCGCCGCAGAAGGTCGTCCATTTTCTTTCGAAAGAACATCATAATCAAGCGACCCAAACTCCACATCAGCTAAATCTTTCAAGCGCAAAATTTGGCCCGTCTCCGTCGCCTTGATGACTAGATTTTCATATTCCGTCACCTGCGTAAACTTCCCTGTATAACGCATCACGTATTGTAATGCTTGTGGATGTTTACCTGAACTCTCTCCGATTTTACCCGGAGCTGCCTCCACGTTTTGATTTCGCAACGCTTGAATGACATCTTCTGCAGATAATTTATAGGCAAATAAACGATCTGGATGTAGCCAAATACGCATGGCATACTCTCTTTGGCCCATAATATCCGCAAAACCTACGCCATCGATACGCTTCAGTTCAGGCAGGACGTTGATATCCGCAAAGTTGTAAATGAACTTCTCATCGATGTCCTTGTCCTCACTAAGTAGGTTTACGTACAAGAGCATACTATTCACCTCTTTCTCCGTAATCACACCGGCCTTGATGACCTCCTCTGGTAATTCGTCCAAAACCGTTTGCACACGGGTCTGCACATTAACGGCCGCCACATCCGGGTCCGTCCCTACTTCGAAATACACCTGAATAATACTCGTCCCGTCGTTTCCTGAAACAGAGGTCATATATGTCATCCCTGCCACACCATTAATGGCACGCTCTAAGGGCGTAACCACGGCTTTTGCACACACCTCCGCATTCGCCCCTGTATATTTAGTGGTGACTGTAACCGCGGGAGGTACGATATCTGGGAATTGGGTAATGGGCAATTGCTTCATCGCAATGACCCCTAAAATCACGATAAAGATCGATACAACGATCGACAATACCGGTCGAGTGATGAATTGTTGTACCATCTTATTGTGTTTTATAGTCCGCGAATAATTGACGCATTGGCTTGAAGGTCGACTTGATTTTTTGGCCTTGCTTCACTAATTGAATACCTTCCACCAGTACAGTGTCTTGTGTAGAGAATCCATTTTTTACCAAATAGAAATGCGGAATTCTCAAGTCCGGCGCAATATTCTTCATCTTCACTTCACCTGTAGGAGTCTTCACAAAAACATAACTTTTCTCCTGAATCTCAAAAACTGATTTCTGCGGAATAGCCCAATATCCACTTACCTTTTTTGGCAATTGCACCTTACCGGAAGCCCCATGTCGCAATAATTTAGCCGGATTTGCGAAGCGAGCACGGAAAGCAATGTTTCCCGTATTTTTATCAAATTCACCCTCAATCGTCTCCACGACACCCTTCTCCGGATACGTTTCTCCATTTGCTAACACTAAGTCCACAGCTGCAGATTTATTCACCCCTTCCTTTGCACTAAAGGCTAAATATTCCTGCTCTGACACGTTAAAATAGGCATAGACATTGTGGTTATCAGATAACGTTGTCAACAAGGTTCCCTCGTCCACCAAAGAACCACGCTTAAATGGCAATCGATCCACAATTCCATCAAATGGCGCGCGAATATTCGAATGCTCCACCTTTAATTCAGCGGCTCTAACATGGGCCAAAGCTTCTTCCCTTTTCGCCCTTAGTCCATCTACTTTCGCTAACGAAATGGCTAATTGATTCTTCGAAATGACATTTTTATCCACCAGCAAGCGGGTATTCACTAAGGTCAATTCCTCTGCTTTCAATTCCGCCGATGCCTGGCTTAAAACTGCTTTCGCGCGGGCTAAATCAGCCACATATTCTTGGCTATTGATGGTAAACATGATTTGGCCCCTACTGACCTGTTTTCCTTCATCGACTAAAATGCGATCTAGATACCCCTTCACGCGGGCTCGGATCTCCACATTTTGAACGGCATGAATATCCGCTACAAATTCCTGCTGGATGGTGGTATCTATTGAAATGGGAGAAGACACTTCGAGGGTCTGCATTTCTTCTGCCTCCTCTTTTTTTGTGGTGCAGGCGCTTAAAAGTAAAAGGCCGAATAGTATTTTTTTCATATCCACTTAGTTTGGTTTACCTCCATGCTGTTTATAGGAGGCGTTATTTTTTTTCGTTTTAGAAGTGTCGGCAAATTGAACAGTAGGATTCATTTGCTGGTACTTGGGTGTTTTAGCGGCGTGGTTCTTCTTTTTAACCTCCACCTTTATTTCTAGGTTTACTTTTTCAGTTAATGCCTTGTTTATCTGATTTTTATAGTGCTTCCCTTGAGGATAGCCTATAAATACCCAGCAGACAAACAACAGCGCCAAAGCGAATGTTTGCATGATTCACGTATTCAATACCCTTATGGGTATTATGACAAGAAAGATTTATGATTTTGTTTCAATAGGCACGCGTATTACGCCATGCGGGGAGGGGGACTTACTTGTTCTAATTGAACTTGTAATGGAAATGCCTTGTATTGATCTAGCATCTCTTGAACTGAATAATTAACTAAAACGGGTGTAATCACATCCGGCAGCGTTGCCGTAAAAAAATCTTCAGCACCATCCTCTTCAAGAGAATTCTCTTGAGACACATCATAAGAAATTGTCGTTTTTTCCTGCTCGCGGAACGTATTGATCGCTAATGAAATTCCATCTTTCAATAGCAGACTAAACACGATAAAGCAGTAAATAACGATTCCTCTCATACTGTTACTCTTTAATTTCTTCGTAGGGGACATAATCTCCCCCGATATCATCTGTTTTTGATTTTGTTTTGGGTGGCACATAGTCTACATCAATACTTCCCTCTTTTCTAGACTTCGAAGAAGCGTGTTTTGAGCGAATTTCCTGCTCTGACATTTTTTTATGCACCTGCGTGATCACATATCCCTTCATTAAAAAACGAAGCAAAGGAATGACCACATAGTATAAAACTAAACCGAGGGCAATAAGTTTTAACATCTTATCTACTTAGATATAAATTTCGCTCACCATATACCTTGCGGAAGAAATCATCTTTCAAATCATCGATGAAATAGATTGCCTCACCCGTAGACTTCATTTCTGGCCCTAATTCCATATTTACATTCGGGAATTTAGAGAAGGAGAATACCGGGATTTTAA
>JBJOIV010000104.1:0-6567 GCA_046046955.1 Bacteroidota bacterium
TGCTCTACGAATTTAATTAAATCGCTCATCTGAACTAATTTTTATTTGATGATAATCAGCGCTTAGCGGCCCACTTGTGCATAAGATCGTCTGATTGGGGTTGCAAAGATAGGAAAAATATTTCTTTACAAAAACAATTGACTACTTTTTACCCTTGATAGATTGAACAAAGTCAACTATCTCAGCGCTAAGGTTTTTGGCCTGTGCGATCATCTTCACGAATGCACTACCAATAATCGCCCCAGAGGCATTCTTAGATGCTTTCATGAAACTCTCGTGATCTGAGATACCAAAGCCAATTAAACGCGGGTTCTGTAAGTTCATCGCGGCAATTCTTTCGAAATAAAGTTCTTGATCAGATGAAATCCCCGTTTTCGCCCCAGTCGTACTCGCCGAGGATACCATGTAGATGAAGCCTTTGGAAACCGAATCGATGTGGCGAATACGCTCATCGTTCGTTTGAGGAGTAATTAAAAGAATGTTGTATAAACCATATTTTTCAAAAATTTCGCGGTAAGACGCCTCGTATTCCACCATCGGAAGATCCGGCAAAATCAAGCCATCCACTCCTACTTCCGCACATTTCGCACAGAAAGCCTCCACGCCATATTGCAAAACAGGATTAATATACCCCATTAAAAGAACAGGAACCGTGATGGTCTTGCGCATATCTTTCAATTGAGCAAACAAATGCGCCACGCTCATTCCCTGCTCTAATGCTGCTTGATTCGAAAGCTGAATCGTTTCGCCATCTGCTACCGGATCAGAATAAGGCATGCCTACTTCGATGATATCCACACCACCTGCTTGTAAGGCATTCAATACCGTCATCGTATCCTCGAAACGAGGGAAACCAGCCGTTGTATAGACGTTTAAAACAGGCTCAGTAGCTTGGGCAAAAAGGGCTGAAATTCGATTCATCTTAGTCATTCAATTTTAAACGGTTTTGGTAAGTCGATAAATCCTTATCCCCTCTTCCTGATACATTTACGACCACAATTTCATTCGGTTTTGCTTGTAATCTTTCGAATACGGCCAATGCGTGTGCCGTCTCCAAAGCCGGAATAATACCCTCCAATTGAGAGCATTCCACCGCTGCCACTAAGGCCTCCTCATCTGTCACGCCATAGAAAGTCGCACGACCAGATTCGAACAAATGCGCATGCATAGGCCCGATTCCCGGATAATCTAAACCAGCAGAAATCGAATAAGGCTCGATCACCTGTCCGTCTTCGGTTTGCATCGATAAACTCTTGCTACCGTGCAAAACGCCCGGTTTTCCTAAGAAAGTGGTCGCAGCAGAATGGCCAGATTCCACGCCCAAACCAGCCGCCTCCGCAGCGATCAAGGCCGTGCGTGGCTCGTCCAAGAAATGGTAAAAAGCACCTGCGGCATTCGATCCACCACCCACGCAAGCAATCACGTAGTCTGGATAATCACGGCCTTCTTTTTCTTGTAGTTGGGTACGAATCTCTTCCGAAATCACGGATTGAAAACGCGCCACCATATCTGGATAGGGATGTGGTCCCACCACAGAACCAATGATGTAATGCGTATCTACTGGATGGTTAATCCAGTGACGCATGGCCTCGTTTGTGGCATCTTTTAGGGTTTGAGAACCCGATTTTGCTGCTACCACTTGCGCGCCTAACATGCGCATACGTGCTACGTTAGGAGCTTGTCTTTCGATGTCGATGGCGCCCATGTAGACGATACATTCCATACCCATCAAAGCACAAACCGTCGCTGTCGCCACGCCGTGTTGACCAGCACCTGTTTCTGCAACGATTTTGGATTTGCCCAGGCGTTTAGCGACTAGGATTTGGCCTATCGTATTATTCACTTTGTGTGCACCCGTGTGACACAAGTCTTCTCGTTTCAAATAGATGTTCGTGTTGTATTTCGCAGACAAACGCTCCGCCTTGAAAAGAGGCGTAGGGCGACCCACGTAATCCTTCAATAAGGCGTGGAATTCCGTCTGAAACGACGGCTCCGCGATGATGTCTAAATAGCGAGAACGTAATTCCTCGACATTGGGGTACAACATTTCTGGAATATAGGCTCCGCCATAATTCCCGTAATACCCACGCTCATCTACATTAAATGACATATCTATTGCTGTTTTACAATTTCCTTTACTTTCTCGATGTCCTTCAAACCAGGACTCAGCTCGAGTTTACTATTAAAATCCAGGGCATACAATCCTGGCAATTTCTTTGCCTCTTCTACATCTTCAGCGCTCAAACCTCCCGCTAAAAAATAGGGAATGCTCAGCTGGTAATGCGCTAACAAAGACCAATCAAAATGCTCTCCGGTTCCACCTACTTGCGCTCCTTTTTTCGTATCAAACAGATAGAAATCAGGTCGATCTATTAAGTCGAAATCCGCGGCTGAACCCACGCTAATCGCCTTGATTACCTGCAACCCGGCGGCTTTCAATGTATCTATTTCTGTTTGCGACTCCTCGCCATGCAGTTGCACAACAGAGAAACCAGCTTTTTTCGAAAGGGCAATAATGTTTTCTGTGGTTTCATTCACAAACACCCCTACCGCCTTCGTATTCGCTGGTAACGTAGGAATCACAAAATCAGGACCTACGTATCGGGGCGATTTAGCCACCCAAATAAATCCCATAAAGTCCGGCCCGCAAGCCGCTACCTCTTGGATATTTTGTAAATCCCGCATGCCACAGACTTTCCACTTCATGCTTATTGAATAAAGTCGCTTAAAGCTTTTCCTGGGTTATCGGTCTTCATGAAGCTTTCGCCAATCAAGAATCCACGATACCCGTAGGTTTTCAATTCTTTAATAATCTCTGGACCTGAAATACAACTCTCAGAAACCTTTACAAATTGCCCAGGTATTTTAGTTGCTAAAACCTTCGACGCCTCCACATTTTGCTCTGAAAAATTCTTCAGGTTTCGGTTATTCACTCCCACTACGGAAATATATTCTCCAAGCGAACGATCCAATTCTTCTTGATCGTGCACCTCTAGCAAGGTTTCCATTCCTAATGAACGGGCTAGCGTGCCTAATGTTTTGATTTCCGAAGGACTTAAGGCCGCCGCAATTAATAAAACGACGTCCGCACCCATGGATTTCGCCTCGATGATTTGGTATTCATCGATCATAAAGTCTTTGCGTAAGATGGGCGTGTTCGGATTTGTGCGACGAGCTAATTCAAAATCAGCATACGTTCCTCCAAAATAGGATTCATCCGTCAACACCGATAAACAGGCCGCACCCGCCTCCACATAACCACGTGTTACGACATCCACTCCCAAGCGATCGTTGATGATGCCTTTCGAAGGGGATTTGCGCTTGAATTCAGCGATAACTCCCGTGGAAGCTGGCTGAACTAAAGACATTGCCAAGGAATGACAAGCACGCGCGAAAAATCCTTGTTTTTCGAGCTGCGCTGTCGAGGTACGCGCTTTGCAAGCGGCCACTTCCTGTCTTTTCGTTGCTATGATTTGGTCTAATATGCTCATCTTAATCCATGATAAATTTCTTAAAAGCCTGGAACGCGCGACCGCTTTCTAAAGACTCCTTCGCTAAAGCATAGCCCTCCACTAAAGAGGCTGCCTTTCCTGCCACATATAAACCCGCTCCGGCATTCGCTAAAACGGCTTGCGTTTGAGCAGGTGTGCCTTCGCGTTGTAAAATCTTGTACAACATATTCGCTGAAGCCTCCGCATTCGAGCCTCCAAATAATTCCGACTGCGCTACTACATCACAGCCAATGTCGGATGGATTATAGATCGCCGCGCCCTCAGGAGTTGTCAATCGGAAAGCAGAGGTTAACGAAATCTCATCATAGCCATCTTCCGCATACACGATCCCGTATTGCTTGCCAGAACCCGCAAAAAATCCTTCGTACAAAGCAAAGGCTTCAGGCGAATAAACGCCGGAGATTTGCTTGGTTACTTTGGCAGGATTCAACAAAGGCCCTAATAAATTAAAGAAGGTCTTCATGCCTAATTCCTTGCGGATAGGACCCACGAAACGCATCGCTGGGTGGAAAAGTGGGGCGTGTAAGAAACACATGCCCGCCGTTTCCATCTTGCGCTTCAAGATTTTGGGATCATTATTAAATTTCAAGCCTAAAAACTCTAAAACGGTGGACGATCCCACCGAAGAGGAAACGCCGTGGTTACCGTGTTTTGCGATTTTTTGACCGGCTCCTACGATGATGAAAGAGGACGTCGTCGAAATGTTAAAGGTATCTTTTCCATCTCCACCTGTTCCACACACATCCATCGCATCAAACTCCGATAAATCCACCGTAACGGCTAAATCCAACATCGCAGCAACAAATCCTTTTAATTCATCTACTTGAATCGGATTGAACCAATACGAGGATAAAAATGCGGCAATTTGGCTCGGATTAATTTCTCCTTGCCCAATGCGCAGCATGATTTCTCTTGCTTCATTTTCTGATAATGCTTCTCCCGCAACCCGTCTATTTAATATATTTTTCATTCTATTATTTCATCCAATTTTGAATCATTTGCTTTCCATGCTGCGTTAAAAACGCCTCCGGATGGAATTGCACCCCACGCACATCGTATTTCGCATGCGCCTCCGCTAAGACAAAACCTTTTTCATCTTGCGCCGTCACCTTTAAATCGCTCGGCATCGTCGAAGGAATCACCGTCCACGAGTGGTAGCGGCATACTTCGAAGCGAGTTGGGATGTCTAAGAACAAGCGTTCTGAGGGATCTGTCACCACACATTCCGTCGTTACTCCGTGTAAAACCTCGCCCATATTGCTTAGTTGAGACCCAAAAGCCTCCGCAATCGCTTGATGACCCAGGCAGACGCCTAGAATTTTTTTGGTCGACTTATATTCTTTCAATAAATCCATCATAATCCCCGCCTCCGATGGAATACCAGGACCCGGCGACAACAAGATATTATCGTATTTTCCCACTTCCTCGAGTGTAATCTTATCGTTGCGAAACACGTCTACCTCCGCACCTAGCTCCTTTAACAGGTAGACCAAATTGTACACAAAGGAATCGTAATTATCTAAAACCAATACTTTCATATCCTTAGGCTAAATTTTCTGCCACCTCTAATGCTCTGCGCAAGGCTGCTAATTTGTTGTGTATTTCCTGCATCTCACTCTCCACCACGGACTTAGCGACTACGCCCATGCCCGCTTGGAAAAACAAGGTGTCTCCTTTACTTAAAAACGTACGAATCGCGATGGCATGATTAAAGTTGCCCTCGAAATCCATAAACCCGATCGCTCCACCATAAATAGCTCTGTTTGTAGGCTCTAAACGGTTGATAATCGTCATCGCATTGTGCTTAGGCGCACCACTTAGCGTTCCAGCTGGGAACGTATCCGCCACCATTTGCAAAGGATTAACGCCCTTTTGTAAGTGTCCGGTTACTTTAGAAACTAAGTGAATTACGTGTGAGAAGAATTGTACCTCCTTGAAGGTCTCCACTTTCACATTATCCGCAGAACGACTCAAGTCGTTGCGCGCTAAATCCACGAGCATCACGTGTTCGGCTGATTCTTTCGGATCTGCAATCAATTCCTGAGCTAATTCCGCATCGCGAGCATCATCTCCAGAACGTCTAAAGGTTCCGGCAATCGGATGAATCTCTGCGACAGATCCCTCAATCTTAATCTGCTTTTCTGGCGAGGCCCCAAAAATCCGGTATTCCTCGTAATCAAAATAGAATAAATAAGGCGATGGATTGACCGAACGAAGCGCGCGGTAGACTTGAAAATCATCCCCTTCGAATTTTTGAGAGAAACGTCTAGATGGAACGATTTGGAACACATCGCCGCGTAAACAGTGCTTAATGCAGGTATTCACAATTTCTCGAGTTTGATCCTCCGTTAAATTACTCACCTCTTCCCCCTTTCGTGTGAAAGAAGCAGTCGCATAATGCGGCATGTCTAATAGATAGGTAATCGTATCAAAAGAAGGCTCTGAACCATCATAGCTATGCGCATAGAGGCTCATTTGGTTATTAAAATGATTCACCGCCACCACGTAACGGTACACATAATACCGGATCGATGGTATTTCAGATTCTGGATTTTTCGCCTGAATATCGATATCCTCGAAGTAGGTGACCGCATCGTAGGAGATATGGCCAAAAAGCCCGTTCGCCATCGGCGAATCCCCTTTCTCCTCTTTAAAATCAAAACGATCCGCAAAGCTTTTCAATGCCGCAACCGCCTCGTGGCGATTAGCTAGCGTGAAATTCTCTTGCGTTCCGTCTGGAAATGTTTGGGTGACTTTCGAATCAGTTAACTCGAAACGAGCCACCGGGTCAAAAGCAATGTGAGAGAACCCATGTTCCTTGCCGTGGTAATCCGCAGATTCCAAGATAACGGAGTTCTTATAGTTTTTACGAATCTTCAAAAAGATCCCAATCGGCGTGAGCGTATCAGCCAAAAGCGTTTTCCGTGAAGTTCGTATATTTATGCTAGACATGTTTCAAAGGGCAAAATTAATAAAAAAAGGCTTACTGTTGAACAGCAAGCCTTTAGTAAACATATCATGTACACACAGCGAAACTGTTCAGGGATTGTTATCC
>JBJOIV010000105.1:0-6566 GCA_046046955.1 Bacteroidota bacterium
CATTAATCGCGACTATATTGCTGAAAATCTTTGTGTGAACCGCGATAAACCGATGTTGAACTGTAATGGTCAATGTTATTTAGCGAAGAAACTCAAAGCAGCAGAAGAGAAGGAGCAGAAATCGAATTCGGAGCGTTTAGAAAAAATGCCCGAAGTCGTATTAAGCTTTCAAGCGATTCAACCTGTCTTTACAGCGCGTTTCACCTCCACAGAACTCGTTGAAAACCATTTTTCAACGCAGGAATTCTTTCCTAACGCAGCCGATAAAGGCTTTTTCCACCCACCCCAGGTCTAATTAATTTTCTTGACGCTTTTCCCTTGGCTTGAAGTCATGGGCATTACTCATTTTAATTAATTATACATGAAAAAGGTATTAATAGCGTTGTTATTAGCAATAACTACGCTTGCGCAAGCACAAAAAATAAAAGTACTTAATTCGATTACAAACGAGCCTATTCTAGGTGCGAGCCTAAAAAAAGGCGATAAAATCATTTCCATTTCGAATGAAAGAGGGGAATTTGACCTCAAAGAAAAAGGAGAATTCACGGTTTCGGCCCTAGGATTTAAATCGGCTAAAACGAAAGCTGAAAGCACTATTTTCTTGGAAGAAGCTACACAAACGCTGGAATCGGTGGTGGTGACTGCTTCCCGACAAGCGGCTACGCGGGCAGAGACGCCAGTGGCCATTCATAAAATTGGATCTGCCTTGATTCAAGATACGAAGGCGCTTCAGTTAACGGAAATTATTAATAAGGTTCCGGGTGTGGTGATGTTAGATTACCGCAATGAACAGCATGGGATGGGTATTCGCCAGCCTTTTGGAACCTCTGCTTATTTCCTTTACCTAGAAGATGGTCTTGCCTTGCGTCCTTTGGGCGTATTCAACCACAATGCCTTGATCGAAACGAATTTACAAGGATTGAATTCCGTGGAAGTGATAAAGGGCCCCGCGTCCTCACTTTATGGCCCTGAAGCTGTGGGTGGTGCGATTAATTTAATTACAAAAACGGCGCCGGGGATTCCCACAGCACAGGTGGGTTATCAGATGGATGAGTGGGGCTATAAACGAGTTCAATTCACGGCTGGAGCACAATTAGGGAAGAAATGGTCGATTATGACGGGTGGTTATGTAGCTCGCCAAAAAGGTTCTTGGGCTTCTAATTCCGACTTCGACAAGTCTTCAATCAACGTTCGTTTGGATTATCAATTTACGCCTAAGACGAAATTATGGGGCTCATTTGCCTACAACGATTATTTCTCTCAAACGGGTGGAAACATCGATAGTACCGGTTTTTATTCACGAAACTACCAGAGTCCAGCGGATTTTACTTACCGTTCTTCTTTCTCGTCTCGTTCTCGTTTGACCTTAGAGCATAAATGGTCTGAACATGCGAATTCAAGTTTGACGGCCTTTTACAGAGATAATGCTTTAGGCCAAAACCCCTCCTATTCGATCTCTTGGACGACACCATCCTTGACGGCTTCAGGACAAATCAACCAAAATAGTTTCAAGAGCTTTGGCTTGATGGGTCAGCACACGCAGAGCTTTGAATTTCTGAATTCGAAATTGGTGGCAGGATTCTTGTTAGATCGCTCGCCTAATGACTATTGGGCGTATAAAATCAATTTAGCCGCTACACTTCGTGCAGATAAAAAGTCAGTGGAGAAATTCACGATTACACAAGTCTTGCCGTCGACGTTTCTAGGGAATTATTCGGCCGTGATTTGGAACAAAGCAGCTTATGCGCAATTGGATTTACATCCGATTGAAAAAATTCGTTTATCTCTGGGTGGTCGTTTCGATCAGATGTCCTTTGATTACACCAACTTCATCGATAATTCGACGGGATCTAAAAGCTATGAGCAGTTTTCTCCTAAGTTAGGTCTTACCTATGAAGCTTCGTCTCGCGTAGGTTTTTATGGTAATTTCTCCAAAGGCTTTTCGCCACCAGCTCTCTCTGCGGTATTCCGCGCGCGTCCAGCAGCACAAGCCGCAGCTACAGGGGAGAAATTTTACCTAAGCATCAATCCTGCTGTTTTCTCTAACTATGAAGTGGGAGGCTGGGCTTCTTTGGTACAAAACAAACTCTTCTTTGACTATACATTCTATCGTCTAGAAGGCAATAATGAGTTGTTAGGTGTTCGTTTACCAGATAACACCACGGATTATTTATCAGCCGGAAAGACCTTACATGAAGGTATTGAATACCAAATCACATACCGTCCGAACGATTCTTGGAACTTCCGTTTTGGAGGAACGAATGCAAAACATACGTTTGTCGATTTTGTGTTAAGTACACGTGCATCGGATGCATTAAAAAATGTGAATGGCAAAGAAATGCCGCAAGCACCTAATTTCATCGCAAACTCAGAGGTAACCTACAAATACAAGGGAGCCCGAATGGCAGTAGAATGGCAAAAAATTGGTCCTTGGTATGAGAATCAAGTGAATACCAAACGTTATGAAGGCGTTTCTGTCTTTAACCTTCGCCTTGGGTATAATTACAAAGCGTATCAATTCTTCACAAACATTCTGAACATAGGAGATGCGCTATATGCTACGACGGCGACACGTGGAAATAATGCCACCGATAAGGCTACGTATACTCCAGCTGCGCCTCGTACCGTGGTAGCAGGTGTTCAAATTGATGTATTCCAACTATTCAAAAAATGAAAAAATTAATCCTTTTGCTCGTTTTATTTGCGCAGGTTTCTTTCGCGCAAACGGTGTCTAACCCAGCTAATCAGGCGTTGGACCCCTCTTTTGCATTGAAATCAAACGGCGATGTCGTATTATCTTGGGTAGAGAAATCAGCCCAAGGAGTTTTGTTTTTCAGAAAAGTCAATCAAGGGCCTGCTGAGCAGGTCCCTATTGATAAAAAAGCGTCTACCCATGCGGAGGGAATGCCCAAGTTGGCCTATAAAGCAGACGGCACTTGTATCCTTTTGTATGAAATGAACCGACCTACGGCAGCCTCTCGTTTTAACGGTGATTTGTTGTATGCGATGGAAGTCAATGGGGTATGGCAAAAGCCTCAATACCTTCACAAAGATACAGCAGCTGGTTTGAGTCATTCGTTTGGGAAGATCATTTCCTTGCCTAATGGAGAAGTCGGGGCTTATTGGTTAGATGTGAAAGTTGGGCCTAAAGGTCGGACACTAGTAACCGCTTCCACATCGTCAGGCGCAGGGTTTGGCGCCATGAAAATTCTAGATAGACAGACCTGTGAATGTTGCCGGATCGATGCCTTAGCTGATGTGCAAGGAAATGTGGATGTGATTTACCGTGATTTAAATGACAAAGGGGAGCGCGATATGGGCTATATCCATTCGAGCGATTTTGGCAAAAACTATTCCGAATCAGTCCCACTGTACGAAGATCACTGGAAGGTAAATGCCTGCCCACATGCAGGGCCATCCCTAGCACGAGGCTCCAAAGGCTTGGAAGCGGCCTGGTATACGGGTGCTGAAGGTTCATCCGGAATCAAATGGGCTTACCAAGGGTCTAAAAAAATGATACTCCATTTACCTGGCGATAAAATGCGCATGCCTCAGTTAGCCTCGAATCCGAAAGGAGAGACTGCTTTAGTCTATGCGGAAATTAAACAAGAGGGAGACCGCTATTTCAAGCAAATCGGATTCGTATTAAAAGATGCAAAAGGGAAATTAACAAAATCTTATGTGTCAGATCCGGCTTATGATTGTGCCTATCCTGTTATTAAGTGGAATGGGAAATCTTGGGTTATTGCGTATGAAGCAGCAAAAGAAGGTGGTGAGCAAACGATACAGATTGTGACTAAATAAGTGCTCGACATTTTTCTATTATCTTTATAGCGATGAGAAAAATCACGCTGTTCTGGGCATTTTGTTTCGTCGCTTTCTACACGAATGCGCAGCAAATCTCCTTTCAGCAAATCACGAATCTCCCCGTCACTGGTTTGAAAAACCCGTGGGCAGGCGGATTTAATTCGGTGCAGTTTTTCCCTATGGATTTAGATGGAGACACGCGTGAGGACTTGGTGGTTTTCGATCGCAGCGCTCAGCATGTGAAGACATTTTTGCGAAATGCATCTGGCGGATTTACTTATGCTCCAGAATTTCAGACGCGTTTTCCGGTGATTGAAAACTGGATGAATCTGGTGGACTATGATGGAGATGGGGACAAAGATCTTTTTACATCGAGCTCCGGAGGAATTCAAGTGTACCCTAATCTGAATAATAATTTCCCCAAATCCCTAGGGAACTTGAAATCGACAGGCCTGAATGGCCTGCTCAATATTTATGTCAGCGCTACGGATATTCCGGCGATTACAGATGTGGATGGTGATGGGGATATGGATGTGTTAGCCTTCGAGCCGGCTGGGCACTACATTAGTTTTTATGAAAACACGGGTGATCTAAAGTTCAATACGAAGGCCTTGAATTGGGGGAACTTCTATTTGAATGATTGTGACGATATAACTTTCGGGCTTGTTCCTGAATCTGTTTTAAGCACGCAATCTACCACGTCAGTGCAGCATTTAGGGAATACCTTAGCGCTTTGGGATCCAGATAAAAATGGAGTTTCTGACCTGATTATCGGTCATGTGGGCTGTCCTACCTTTCTATATATGCGTAATTTGGGCACGCGTGCGAAACCCTTGTTCCGCTCCGTGGAGACGAGTTTTCCTGCTGGTGCGCCGCATTTGGTTCCATCGCTGGCGAGTGCTTCGCCGTTGGATTTGGATGGGGATGGAGCATTGGATGTAATTACCTCGTCTAATTTACCGGATGTAAATTCTTCCTTAACTACGGCCTCCTATTATCGGTCGGAAAATGGTCAGCTTGTCCTAAAAACCAAAGCTTTTCTCCAAGAGGAGATGATCGATGTGGGGGATTTTGCCTCGCCCGTTTTCTATGATGTGGAAGGCGATGGCGATCTGGATTTATTGATAGGGAGTAGCACGGTCATTATGTATGAAAATGTGAATGGCACGCTGACCTTGAAATCGCGGGATTTTTTACCTATTTCCGGAGCCGCTTCGATTCAACTACAGGCTTTTAATGGCCGATTGATGTTGTATTATTCCGTGGGATCGTTGAGTAAATACCGGGAATATCTGCCTGGCCTATTAGGTGAAGAGAAACCTTTGCCTGTGGTGACATTGCGCGAAACGCCTCGACTTTACGATGTAAATCAGGATGGTTCGCTGGAACTTGTGGTGTTAGATTATTTAGGCGGGACTAGGGTATATGATTGGTCGGATTTGTCCAAACCGTATCAGCGGTTAGAAACCCTCTTTAGAGGCATCGCGTATGCGGATATCACGGGGGATGGGAATTTTGAGCAGATCACCTTAGACGCATCCGGGAATTTATACGTTGCTGGTTTGGGTTTAGAGGTGCAGCGTTTGCCGTTTAATTTTGGCCAAAACGCCTCCATAACTACTGCCGATTTCAATAAAGACGGCAAGATGGATATCGTCATCGGATTAGCTTCCGGTGGGGTTCAATTATTGCAAAACACGAGCGAAATCACTATTCCTTCGGAAGAATTGTATGTGTGGCCTAATCCAGCTACTTCGCTGGTGAATATCCGCGTGAAATCTGCTGGAAATCTCCAATGGTTCGATTTATCCGGGCGTGCCTTGGGCTCCACTTTAATTGTGACGGCGGGTGAAACGCTGCGGATTCCGGCACCACTACCAGGTGCAGGAAGCTATATTTTGCACTACCAGACGGCAACAGGATCCGTGTCCAAAAAAGTGCTGATGCTGCCTTAAATGAAACAATTATCGCCTTTTCGGTGTTTAGCACAAATGAAACAAACTCTCCTATTTCTACTATTCTCCTTTTCCGTTTTTGCCCAAAACTCAGGTCGAATTTCCGGAAAGATTGTCGACCAGCTGACACAAAAGCCCATTTCTGGTGTTTCAGTTACGCTAGATGGATCTACCAAAGGGGTAAATGCTGATGAAAAAGGAGCCTTCCGATTAACCGGTTTGGCCCTAAAAACATACAATATTTCATTTTCTGCAGTCGGTTATGAGAAGTACACCGCCTTTAACGTTATCATTAACGCAGGAAATGAGAATTACTTGAACATCGAATTAGTCCCATCGAACCAGGAATTAACCGAGGTCGTAGTGACCCAAAACCGCCGCACCGCCAAAGCCGCGACCCTCGAATCCCCACTCAGCGTTCAACGCCTGACTTCTGAAGAAATCAAAAGCAATCCGGGTGGAAATTTCGACGTCAGCAAGGTAATCCAAACCCTACCCGGCGTAGGCGGCGGACCACAAGGCGGAGGCTTCAGAAACGACATCATCATCCGTGGTGGTGGCCCGAACGAAAACGTCTACTATTTAGACGGTATTGAAATTCCGGTTCTAAACCACTTCCAAACCCAAGGATCCAGCGGAGGCCCTCAAGGCATTCTGAATGTGTCCTTTATTGAAGATGTTAAGTTGAGTTCCTCTGCTTTTGATGCGCGTTACGATAATGCCTTGAGCTCTGTTTTCCAGTTCAAGCAACGCACCGGAAACCCCAATAAATTCCAGGGGAATGCCCGCTTAAGTGCCACGGAG
>JBJOIV010000106.1:0-6517 GCA_046046955.1 Bacteroidota bacterium
TGTTCGTTGATCACGATTTTCATCGATTGACCACCTAAAACGTAAGATGGACGAACTAATAGGGGATACCCTAATTCACGGCCTAAAACCACTGCATTGTCTGCATCTTCACATACACCAAACTTCGGGTATGGAATATCTAAGTCTTTCAACAGGCTAGAGAAAGCACCGCGATCTTCTGCTAAATCCAAGGCTTCGAACGAAGTTCCTAAGATTTTGATGCCATATTTCGAAAGCTTCTCAGCTAATTTCAAGGCTGTTTGGCCACCTAGTTGAACGATAACACCTTCCGGTTTTTCGTGTTGAATGATGTCATACACGTGCTCCCAGAATACGGGTTCAAAGTATAATTTGTCTGCGATATCAAAGTCAGTCGAAACGGTCTCTGGATTCGAGTTGATCATGATCGTTTCGTAACCCGCTTCTTTCGCCGCTAAAACGCCGTGAACACAAGAGTAATCGAACTCGATACCTTGACCGATGCGGTTTGGACCAGAACCTAAAACAACTACTTTTTTACGAGTCGATGAAACTGATTCGTTATCAAGAACGGCTGAAGCTCCTTCTTGACCAAACGTCGAGTAATAATACGGTGTCTTCGCCTCAAATTCCGCTGCACAGGTATCCACACATTTGTAGATACGCTTGATACCTACTTCGTTACGCTTGTCATACACTTCTGACTCTAGACAACGAAGCGTGTGAGCGATTTGGCGATCTGCGAAACCTTTGTGTTTCGCTTCTTCTAATAAAATAGTCGGAATATTGTGAATCGAGTATTTCTCCATTTCCTTCTCCACGCGCACTAAATCCTCAATTTGGTTCAAGAACCATTTGTTGATCTTCGTTAATTGTTGGATCGTTTTGAACGAAATGCCCATTTTGAAGGCATCGTAGATATGGAATAAACGGTTCCAAGATGGATTCGCCAAAGAGTGCATAATCGCCTCCTGATCGCGCAATTCCTTGCCGTCCGCACCCATACCATTACGCTTGATCTCTAGAGATTGACACGCTTTTTGTAAGGCTTCTTGGAAATTACGGCCGATACCCATGGTCTCACCCACCGATTTCATCTGTAATCCTAAGGTACGATCTGCG
Organism: Bacteroidota bacterium; assembly: GCA_046046955.1. Classification (GTDB taxonomy): domain Bacteria; phylum Bacteroidota; class Bacteroidia; order Cytophagales; family Spirosomataceae; genus Aquirufa. The sequence continues at coordinate 1,102 of JBJOIV010000106.1, forward strand.
CCTTTGAACTTATCAAAGTTCCAACGTGGCACTTTCACAATCACGTAGTCTAAAGCCGGCTCGAAATAAGCAGACGTCGTTCCCGTGATCGCATTTGTTAATTCATCTAAATTATAACCGATCGCCATTTTCGCAGCGATCTTCGCAATCGGATATCCCGTTGCTTTAGAGGCCAAAGCCGAAGAGCGAGATACCCTTGGGTTAATTTCAATCGCAATAATTTCATCCGTCTCCGGATTCAACGAGAACTGAACGTTACATCCACCCGCAAACTGACCAATGGCGTTCATCATGTTGATCGCCATGTCACGCATACGTTGGTAAATCGTATCTGGAAGCGTCATCGCTGGCGCGACCGTGATCGAATCTCCCGTGTGAATACCCATCGGATCGAAGTTTTCGATCGAACAGATGATGATTACGTTCCCTAAATTATCGCGTAATAATTCTAATTCGTATTCTTGCCAACCCATGATGGATTGCTCGACTAACACCTCGTGGGTAGGTGATGCGTGTAAACCTTTGTTCAAGGCCGCATCAAAATCTTTTGGATCATGCACGAAACCTCCACCCGTTCCACCTAAAGTGAACGAAGGGCGGATTACCAATGGGAATCCTGTTTCTTGTGCAATCTCTTTTCCTTCCAGGAAGGAGCGAGCGGTACGTCCTTTACAAACGCCTACCCCGATTTCTAACATCTTTAGACGGAATTTCTCGCGATCCTCTGTCGTTTCGATGGCTTTAATATCCACCCCAATGATGCGCACATTGTATTTAGCCCATATCCCCGCCGCATCACAATCAATCGCTAAGTTCAAGGCAGTTTGACCTCCCATGGTAGGCAAAACCGCATCAATCTTGTGCTTCTCTAAAATGTGAATGATTGACGCTTTTTCTAATGGCTTCAAGTATACGTGATCCGCATTCATCGGATCCGTCATAATCGTCGCCGGATTTGAGTTAATCAAGATCACCTCAATACCTTCTTCCCGCAAGGAACGAGCGGCTTGGGAACCGGAATAGTCAAATTCACAAGCTTGACCGATCACAATGGGACCAGAACCAATAATCAGGACGGATTTAATCGAGGAATCTTTAGGCACAGGGGGTATAAATTAAATTCTGAATGGATATGTCTTTTTTGGGTTGCTTGGTTAAGCTCCAAAATTGTGCAAAGTTAGCGTTTTAGGGTCGATTTCCAAAATAAAAAATAGACTTTTGCGGAGGTGAGGCAGAACCCAAAATTTCCCTTATTTTTGACAACAAATTGTAGAAATCGTGATAAAAATACTCGTAGCTTTTGATGAAAATAGGGTCATTGGGAAAAACAATGAACTGATTTGGTATTTGCCTGCGGATCTGAAGAGATTCAAGGCTTTAACTACGGGTCACGTGATCATCATGGGTAGAAAGACCTACGATTCCATCGGCAAGCCCCTCCCTAATCGCACCACGATTGTCATATCCCGCACACCTGGCTTACAAATCGAAGGCGTTATTTGTACTAATTCCATCGAAGAGGCCATCTTAAAGGCAAAATCGCTTAGTCGTGAAGATATTTTCATCGTAGGAGGCGCTGAAATTTATGCCTTGTCATTAGCTGTAGCGGACCAGATTTTGGTGACGCAATTACATGATATTTTCGAAGGCGACGCCTTTTTCCCAGAAATCCCGGCATCCGAATGGGAGGTAACGGAGAAAGAACGCGGCGTGACAGACGAGAAAAATGCGTACCAATACAGCTATTTGACCTACAGCAGAAAATGATACATAAAATAGACTTATCCGCAGAGGCGATCTCGATCGACCCCTATTACCGTTTCCTGCTGGACCCGGTGGCTGGCGGCATTTGTCTTTTTATCGGAACCATCCGAAATAAGAATCAAGGAAAAGACGTCAAGGCCTTAACGATGGAAGCCTACCCTCCCATGGCTTTGAAACAAATCGAATTATTGTGTGAGCAGGCGGCCTTGCAATGGCCCATCGAGCGAATAGCTTTAGTTCATAGAACAGGTCCCTTAGAAATAGGAGACATTGCCGTTTTAATTGGAGTTACTTCGGTACACCGGGCTGAGGCTTTCAAAGCCTGTGAATGGCTGATCGACACCTTGAAACAAGAAGTACCTATTTGGAAAAATGAATTCTACGAGGACGGATCGTCCTGGTTAGTTCCCCATCCCTGAGACCATAAGGCTACAGCCGCGCATTTCCGAATTATCGAAACGGCCTAAGACTTTAAATCGCACTCCATCGCCCTCCAACGAACCTAAATCCCGTGTTTCGATAAACGCGCAGGAATCAATATTGCCTAAATCCGCGATCTTAATTCCACCCGTTTTATGTGCTTGCGTCACCAAAGCAAACGGATCACTCACCTCCCGCAAACAAACGCGCATCGTATAGGCCGGCGTAAATATCCCCTGAGATTTTGCATAGCCCTGCGAAAACAACTCGGTCATCCCATATTCAGAAGCAATCGAATCCAGTCCCATCTTTTCTTGTAAATAGGCATGCACCTTATCGCGAATCCACTCTTCTCTGCGCCCTTTCATTCCACCCGTTTCCATCACGATTAATCGATCTTTGTGCTCTCTCAGAAAACGTAGATCAATCCCCGAATCGACTAAATCCAATAAACCAAAGGTGACGCCCATCAGCCAAACCTTTTTGTCAGTGGCCAAAGCTTGACGCAAAGCCTCTACAAGAGCATCGTATTGATTTAGATAAAAACCCGATAATTCCGACTGAGATTCCTTGATGAAATGATCCATCATGAAAACCAAAGAGGAAGTAGAGCGCTCTAAATAAGATGGCAATAAAGCGAAAATATGGTAATCGCTTAATGGCCCATATTCCCGTTCGAAGGCAATCTTAGAAATTTCTTGGTAGAAACCAGGATCACAAACGGGGTGTTTCGAAGGGATTTGACCGGTTGTTCCGGAGCTTTCGAAGGAGAATAAAACGGGTTCAGATCCAGTCAAGACCTGGTGATTTTTAAATAATTCAATGGGTAAAAATGGGATCTGAGTCCAATGTGTAATTTTTTCAGGCGATACACCGGAAAGCTGAATATATTGCTGATAAAGCGGATTTTTTTCAGCCTGAAAGCGAAAAACATCCAAAGCCAGGGCATCAAAATCCGCTTCCTGCATATGCAGAACCCGGTTTTTAAGTTCTCTCTTCTGTTCATCGATCGCTTGACCCATTTGATTTTTCTAGATGTAGCGCAAAATTAACGCAAATCATTAACTTTACTGCTGAAATTTTCAAAGGAATCCATGCGGAAATTAGTGGGCATATTCGGGGTATTATTGATGGGACTAGGTGCTTGTGTGCAAGAACCTACGTTTAGCTCTACGCCTGCTATCTCATTTAAGTCGATTCAAAAGATCACAAAAATCAGCAATGACGGATTCGGTGGCACTACGAAAATCGATTCGGTCATCATGAGTATTAACTTTCAAGACGCCGAAGGGGATTTAGGACTAACCGAAGCTCAATTAAAAGCTGATCCGAAATATAAGGATTTCCGCAATTTCGAGGTGGCTGTGATGTTACAAAAGAATGGCGTATTTATTCCCATCACCTTCACGCCAGCCTTAGGTGGTTTAATGAACTTTAATTTTAAACCGAATCAGAAATCAGGCCCTATCGAGGGAAGTATCGATTACTCTACTCAATTCGTTTATGCTTTTTATAAAGGCTACAGCCCTCAATTCACGGCAAAAAACGACACTTTGAAGTTCAAAATATTCATCAGGGACAATGCTTTGAATCAAAGCAATACAGTCGAGACAGATCCTATTATCATCTTTAAGGACTAAAGACTCTTCAGTTTTTTATAGATCTCCGGCTGCAATCGGTAGGTAAACATGCGTTGATCACGTTCATCTAACTGAATATCTAAAATTTCCTCATCGACAAAAATCAGCCCCAATGTCTTCGTGAAATTCTCGATCAATTTCGCCCTAAACTGACGCTGTGACTCGGGAGTACTTTTATGCTTTCCAAAAAAAGCAATAATCTGATGCCCATTTACAAAGCCTTGCTCGTAATTTAAAATCAAAAAGTCCAGGAACAGACGCTCATTTGCCCCTAATAGGAAGCGAATGGATTTCTTCAATTTATTGCGTTGGTAGCGTCGGTATAATTGTATCCCTACTAGCAAAAACAATAAACTTACAAGTGAAATCAAGAGAATGGAAAACTTTTCATACCATGGACTTTGGTACAGCGTACCTAAATAAGATGATTCCCGCAACACTTGACTAATCAGCACATGGGAAAATGCCATTTCATTACTGATTTTCCGCTCGATAGGGCTTGACCATAAGATACTATCTCCCTTCACATGCATGTACAATTCAATTTCATCACCCCCATGAGAATTCAAATAAATTCGATGAGGATTTGTCCATTGGTAGACTTTGAAATCATCCTCCACATCAATCAAAAGCATCGTATCATAGGCATAATCCGCATTTGGTTTATCTGGAATAATGAAATACCTCCCATTAAACAGGTAGTGTTTCACCGCTTTGGTCATTAAAAAATCACGTACTTCTTGTAATTTGACCTCACCGATCCGAGTGAATTTTTGATTAAAGAAATCGTATTCATACATCCCAAAATCCCGGTTAAAGGCATTCCTTTTCTCTGTATCATTTATTGTCACCGTACTCAGCGCATAAAATCGATCTTTTTTCACAGAATAGCCAAATAATCCATCAAAAATGGACCCAGGAATATCGCCATCCACCCCAATGGATAGCCATTCTCGACCGATAAAATCGTATTTAGTCAATATATTGGTCGTTCTATAAAACCCATAGCCACCAAATGAAAACAAATCATCCCCTCGCATAAATACACTATTCTTACAATTTGCACCGCGGTAAAAAGTTTGATCTAAGCGCTTTAAGGTCCAGGTAGACTTATTTAATTCGTAGACTTGACCTGTGCAATGAATAGTCAAGTAATAGGTATTTCCCTTATTAATTTGAAATTCATTCACACCCTCTGAAGTAGGATTAATTTCTTTAAAATCAACATCAATGGTATGCAAAGTATCGATAAACTTCCAGCCATGCTCAGGACGGTAACGCGAAATTTCATGGGTAGTTATATTCAGCCGCAAAAAACTTGAGGCATTATCTTCTTGCCATTTAATATACTGTCCCAGGCCGCTGTAGGCGATTTGGGTGAACAAGAAGAGTAACAGAATCGCTTTTTTTAGCATTTAGATGTGGTTGCGTCCTCAAAAATAACTAATTTTGTAAATTAACAAGGTTATTTAGCATTCAACGCATGACATTACATAGAGAAGGACGGACCCTATTATTCACTTCATTACTCATCGTATTAGGTATTAATGGCCTGGTTGCGTATTTCTTCCCTGAAAATGTCTATTTGAGAG
>JBJOIV010000107.1:0-6516 GCA_046046955.1 Bacteroidota bacterium
CTAATAATATTATTCCACCAAAAATAGCTTCAGAACGTTTAATTCGCCCACTAGGCAAGGCCCTCTCAGGTCTTTCCGTTGCATCTAATTCGTGATCAAAAATGTCATTAAATACAACGCCACCGGCATAGAGGCACATGCTGGAAAGCCCTAAAAATAGGGCAGGGTAGAATTGGTAATCTAATCGCCCAAAAGTAAAGCCCACGATAGCTAATCCCGCCATAATATCGGATAAGGCGGTCACAACGTTTGCAGGCCGAGTTAATTCAGCAAAAGCTCTTAATTTACTCATTAGCGAATGAAGATGGAGTTTTTGTCCACTCGAGGAGCCTGGCCACCCCGTAGAACGGTGTTACCATTGAACTTCAAAGATTGATCGATTTCTAACCCGTGAATAAAGTCTTGTTCATTGATTTGTCCACTTTGGGCAAATGAATCGAGGGCATTTTGATAGGTTACTTTTTGGATATCCGCATCAGAGATCCCTTTTATTTTCATCAAGGCAGCTGTTTTAGGAATCGCTAAGGGATCTGAAATGCCCCAATCCGCAGCGGAATTAACCATAATTCGCTCCGAACCGTATTGCTTTACAATCTCCACCATACGCTCATTTCCCATCTTTGTAAAGGGATAAATAGTGAAGGCCGCATAAAATCCTTGGTCTAAAACAGACTTCACCGTCTCCTCATTATTGTGGTCTATCACGACCATATGGGGCGCTAAACCGTGCTCTAGGGCAATCGCCATACTGCGTTCGGTTCCTTTTTTCTTATCTCGATGCGGAGTGTGCACCTGAACGGGCAATCCCATTTCTTTCGCTAGCTCTAATTGAGCTCTGTAGTACTTTTCCTCTGCTGCTGTTTGGTCATCAAAACCAATTTCACCGACCCCCACAACGCCTTCTTTCTGTAAAAACAAAGGTAAAATTTCCATTACTTCTTCCGCCAGCGCTTCATTATTCGCTTCTCTCGAGTTTAATCCGATCGTGCAATAATGCTTAATGCCAAACTGAGACGATCTAAAACGTTCCCAACCCACTAAACTCGCAAAATAATCCTTAAATGAGGCCAAACCCGTACGTGGTTGTCCCAGCCAAAAAGCCGGTTCAATGATCGCTACCACACCGGCATCAGCTAACGCTTGGTAATCATCCGTCGTACGCGAAGTCATGTGGACATGCGGATCGAAAAACTTCATCCCTTGCGTGTAGGCAGCAAAGCCGCCCTCTACTTCTTGAGCAGTCTGTTTTTCTTCAGTGGATCCTTCGAAATGTGATGGATTTAATGGATGTTCGTTTGGGTTTTGGCACATATTAATAGGCTTTTTCTTCTTTTTCTAACACCTTCCAGGCTTCTAGAGGGCTATTTTGTAGGACTAATTCAGCTGCTTTTCGATCGTTCGGATCTACGCTTTCTGCCAGTCTTTTTAAATCTTGTTCTTTTGTATCTGTCTGGAAGTTTCGGATTAATCGCCAAACTTGCGAAGGTACGCGCCTTCCTGCCGCCCATCGTTCGTGTGCAAAATCAGCTAAAGTATTTGCTAACGCTTGATTTGCACGTTCATCCAACCCTTCGATTAAATGGATGGGCTTGTCATTGAAAATGCATTTTAAGACCAATTGGTTCCATGCTAATTCTGAGAAATAGGTTGTAGGATATGGATTTTTAAAAGCAATCGCATCAAAAACTGGCCCCATATTGGATCTTACGGCATCAGTAGCCCGATGTAACCAGATTTCCGGCGTAGGTAAAACGGGCAAAGCGCGGTAAAGTGCGACTAATTCATTCATTTCCGCCGTATCAAATAGCGTTTCTATTCTCGATTTTCCATCTTCTTTTTCTGCTAAATGAATGAGGAGGTACACGCGAACAAGCTGATCAAGTGTTCCATTTTGCCAATTCCAACTAGGGATAATGCCTACTCGTGTTTTAGCCACCTTGCGCGGAGCCATCACAAAAGCCAAAGATAATCCCTTCGAATCTTCCTGGATTTTTCCTGCTAACCAATTAAGTTCAGTTGGATCAGCTAATTGCTGAATAGATTCGAAAATTCGTTTGGCGGTATTCAATTTCAAAATAGGTTTAATTCATCACTATGAACGAATTTACTAAAAAAAAGTCAATTCATTCCTGATTTTTGGCAGGATGTGCAATAGGTTTAGCCCCTAAATTCCGCTAATTTTGTTTTATGGAAGAAAGACCGATAACTGACTGGCTGCCCCTCACGAAAAAAGAGGTAGAAAAACGTGGCTGGGATGAACTGGACGTGATTTTAATTTCAGGTGATGCCTATGTGGATCACCCGGCATTTGGTACGGCAGTGATCGGTCGAATCATGGAAAGCGAGGGATTGAAGGTAGGTATTGTTGCACAACCAAACTGGAAAGACGATTTACGTGATTTCAAGAAACTGGGTAAGCCCAAATATTTCTTTGGAGTTACAGCCGGTTGCATGGATTCCATGGTGAATCATTACACGGCGAATAAGCGCCTTCGTTCGAATGATTCTTATACTCCAGGTGGTGAAGCCGGATTCAGACCCGATTATGCGACCACCGTTTACACGAAGATTTTAAAAGAAATATACCCGGATGTTCCGGTTTTGATCGGTGGAATCGAGGCCTCTTTGCGCCGCGTTACCCACTACGATTACTGGGCTGATAAATTATTCCCTTCTATTCTAGTCGATTCAGGGGCAGATATGCTCGTTTATGGGATGGGAGAGCAGCCTTTGCGCGAAATCATGCGTGGGGTGAAGGAAGGAAAGAAATTAGGTGATTTGACCCATATTAATCAAGTCGCTTTCTTAGGAAAAACAGCACCTACCTGCGACTGGGAAACGGTCGAATTAGCGAGCCATGAAGTTTGTTTAGAAGACAAGATCAAATACGCTGCTAACTTTAAGATAGTAGAAGTTGAATCAAATAAGTGGCAAGCCAACCGCATCATCCAAAAAGTAGGAGAGGACGTCCTAGTCATTAATCCTCCCTTCAAGACGATGGAAGAGGTCGAGATGGACAAATCCTTTGATTTGCCTTATACTCGTCTACCACATCCAAAATACCGTAAGCGTGGACCTATTCCCGCTTTCGAGATGATTAAATTCTCGGTTAATATGCACCGTGGATGTTTTGGAGGTTGTAGCTTCTGTACGATTTCAGCCCACCAAGGCAAGTTTATTGCCTCTCGGAGTGAGAAATCAATCATGAAAGAAGTCGAGCAGATCACCAAAGCTCCTGACTTCAAAGGTTATATCTCTGATTTAGGTGGCCCCTCTGCGAATATGTACCGCATGAAAGGGAAGGACGAGGAGATTTGTGCGCGCTGTGTGAGCCCATCTTGTATTCACCCGGTGATTTGCAATAACTTGGATACATCGCACAAACCTTTGACGGATATTTACCGCAAGGTGGATAGCCATCCAGCTATTAAAAAGGCATTTGTAGGCTCAGGAGTTCGTTATGACCTTCTGGTAGATGATTTCAATAAGAACAATCAGGATGGAAATCACGATGAATACATGGAGCAATTAATCACTAGACACGTGTCTGGTCGTTTGAAAGTGGCTCCGGAACATACGTCTGATGCGACTTTACGTATCATGCGTAAACCATCGTTCAAGTATTTCCATGCATTTAAGAAGAAATATGATGAGATTTCTGCCAAATTTGGTCTAAAACAACCCCTTATCCCGTATTTCATCTCTTCTCACCCAGGTTGTGAAGAGGAGGATATGGCAAACTTAGCCGCAGAGACAAAAGATTTAGGTTTCCACTTAGAGCAAGTGCAAGATTTTACCCCTACTCCCATGACGGTAGCTGAGGTGATTTATTATTCAGGCGTGCATCCTTACACTTTACAGCCTGTTAAAACGGCTAAAACGAGAGAGGAGAAGCAAAATCAAAACAAATACTTCTTTTGGTACAAAGCAGAATACAAGGATTGGATTCGCAACCGCTTAACGCAGTTGAAGCGTCCCGATTTAGCACAGCGCCTTTTAGGATTTAGAAATAATAAAAATAGCTGGAATAAATAATTCAGCCTTTCATTAATTAACCAAAAAACAAGAATACAATGGATGAGAATGAAGAATTAATCGTTCGCGATAGCAATGGAGCTGTTTTGAAAGATGGCGATTCAGTTACCGTAATCAAAGATTTAAAAGTACGTGGTTCTTCCAGCGTGATTAAGCGTGGAACCATGGTTAAGAACATTCGTCTAACAGACGATGCTGACGAAGTAGAAGGCAAAGTGGAGAAATCGATGATGGTTTTACGGACGGAGTTTTTGAAGAAAGCATAAGTTAGTCACTAGTCAACAGTCGTTAGTCACTAGTCGGTAATTATTAGTGATGCAACCTTTTTTGATCCGATTGCATCTAGGCGTTTAGATATAAATAATATAAGGATGGGAAAGTACCATAATTCTTTAATTTTGCCACTTGCACTAGCGAGCGGATTGTTATTCACTTCTTATGAATCGATAAGTGAAACAACAGCAAAATCTACCCCAAAAACGTTAACAGCTGCTGAAAGCAAAGCTGCGTTGAAGAAATGGGAAGCTAGTCCAGATGGCATTCAATTCAAAAATTGGGAAGCATCTCCAGCAGGTAAAAAAGTACATGCAGGTGCAGCCAAAATCAGAAAATTTGTTCGCAGTAACGCTAATATGCAGGGAATTGTGACCTCATTATCTCTTCCTGAGGGATCAAGATTAGGTTATGGACTAATGGTTAAGATTGATCGTGATGACTACATTCTTTCCTTTGGTCAATTATCTAAAGCTGAATTAGCTCAATTAAAGAGTCTAAAAGTAAACGACAAAATTGTCATCAGAAGTCGTTTTGTATCCAAAGCACCCAAGTATGCTTACCCAATCGTTAACGGTGACTACCTTGAAAAAGACAGCAAGGTGGTTTACAAGCGAATGGCTAAAGGAGGTTGTTAAATAGGAGAGTAGAGAGTATAGAGTAGAGATTATAGATATCAATTTCTACTCTATAATCTATAATCTCTACTCTATTTCTTCCGGTTCGTCGTCCTGAACCAATCCTTGATTTAATTTCTTGGTGGATTTGATACCTAGTTTGTGTAGGTTTTGTGCTCTATTGATCAAGTTGCCTTTTCCAGTGCTGAGTTTGTTTAAGGCATCGTTATGGGCATCTTCAGCCTTTTTGATGTGTTTCCCTACATCTTCCATATCTTTCGTGAATCCTACAAATTTGTCATACAAATCTCCAGCCTGACGAGCAATTTCAATCGCATTTCTAGTTTGATATTCAGTTTTCCAAACAGAGGCAATCGTTCTTAATGTCGCCAAAAGGGTAGAAGGGGAGACTAACACTATTTTACGATCCCAGGCATAGTTAAATAAGCTAGTATCTTGGCTGATAGTCGCCACAAAACCCGATTCAATCGGGATAAATAGTAAAGTGAAATCAGGACTAGTCAAATCTAAAGCAGTATGGTAATCCTTAGAAGAAAGCTCCTTAATGTGTGTTTTCAGGGATTCAATGTGCGCTTTCAAAGCGAGATCTTTCTCCACAGTACCTTCTTCAGCGCTCGTGTATCTCTCATAAGCCACCAGTGAAACCTTACTATCAATGATTAGGTTCTTGTTGTCTGGTAAAAAGATCACCGCATCAGGTTTGATTGTATCCTGGTCTTGGTTTTTAGTTACAAATTGGGTCTGGTATTCCATGCCATTTTTCAATCCGGAGCTTTCTAAAACGCGCTCCAAAATCATCTCTCCCCAGTTACCTTGCGATTTATTCGAACCCTTGAGAGCATTTGTCAAATCCTCTGTTTTTTGAGTAACCGTCTGATTTAAGCTTGTTAGGTTTTTAATTTGCTCCATGAGCACGGTACTTTGCTCCAAGCTGTTTTTTTGGCCTAAGTTAACCTTCTCCTCAAATTCTTTTAATTTCTCCTTCAGCGGGTTTAAAACGTCGTTTAATTTCACCTGCTGTTGATCACTTAACATCTTGCCTTGTCTCAGCACCGATTCATTACTGATATCTACTAGCATTTTACGGAGTTTGTCTTCATCCGCTTTTTGACTTTCTACCGTCAATTTTAAGGTCTCATTTTGTCCTTCGAGTTGTGATAATTTGCCAAAAAGGGATCTATTTTCCGCCTCCAAACTAGCTTGTTTCGTTTGGTCTTGACTTGCTTGTGCTAATTGACTCTGTAAAAGGGTTAATTTCCCTTGAAATAGGAGGTAGGTAGCGCCTGCGCCGGCTACTAGGGCTAGAATGATGTAGAGAATTGTCATGCTGTAAAAGTAAAGCATAAAGGATAAAGCACAAAGAATAAAGCTGATAATCAGTCACTAGTCGTCAGTCGCTAGTCGCTAGCAAAAAGTCCAACTGTAGAATAACCTACTCTATACTCTCTACTCTAATTCCGACTAAGACGTAGTCGACTAAGTCACAAAGTGACGACTAAGCCGCGTAGCGGCGACTAGTGACTAGTGACTAGCGCGACTAGTTTTTATGCAAAAAAAAAGACCCACACTT
>JBJOIV010000108.1:0-6372 GCA_046046955.1 Bacteroidota bacterium
AAGCAAAATGGTTCAAAACGGATCATATCTTTACTGCCCTAACGGCAGCCACCTAGCGATGTGGGATGATCAAAAAACTTACATGAATGGGGTTATCTCGTTTATTAAGAAGGTGAATGGGGAATAATCCCCCCTATTAATTAGAAGGCCGCCCTGTAAGGGGTGGCCTTTTTTTATGACTTTCAGCAGGAAACGTTTAAATCATAGTCTGTGCCGTTTATAAAGTCTACCTTACTCGCCGTAGGTTTTTATAAACTTCACCCCCTGCTAAAAAGAATGATCACGGTTAAAAAGGAGGGAGTATTACTCGAAAAAACAACGCTCGGCTTCGAAAACCTAGGCGTTCTGAATCCCGCTGTTATTCAAGCAGATGGGATAATCCACTTATTTTATCGGGCCGTCAGGCAGGGCAATAATTCGACCATTGGCTATGCTCGATTAGCTACACCTACTTCCGTCGAATTTCGATTGGATGCTCCCCTATTATTTCCACAATTTGACTATGAATCCCAGGGTCTCGAAGATCCGAGAATATGTCAAATCGAGGGTCTATTTTACCTAAGCTATACGGCATACGATGGCACCTCTGCTTTAGGGGCGGTAGCTACTTCAACGGATTTAATTCATTTTAAAAAAGTAGGCATCCTTGTTCCGGTCATTAGTTTTGAGGCCTTCCGAATTTTAGCTGAATCCAGAGGGAAGATTAACGAAAAATACCTCCGCTATAATAATCCGTTTACCCAATCGAGGCAAGCAAATGAGAAGGCCATACTTTGGGATAAAAACGTCGTTTTCTTTCCCAGAAAGATTCAGGGAAAATTTCATTTTATTCACCGCGTTAGGCCTGATATTCAATTGGTTGCGGTTCATGAGCTAAGTGAATTGACATCAGAGTTTTGGCAACATTATTTTCTTCACCTAAATGACTGGATCATGATGACCGCAAAATACCCACATGAGGCGAGCTATATAGGCGGCGGCTGTCCACCTATCGAAACAACGGATGGCTGGCTATTAATTTACCATGGAGTCCACGATACGATTCATGGGTATATCTATTCCGCTTGTGCTGCCTTATTTGATTTAGAAAATCCGCTGATCGAACTAGGCAGACTACAGGTGCCTTTATTTTCGCCGGAAGAGGACTACGAAAAAACCGGATTTGTCAATAATGTTTGTTTTCCTACGGGGTCAATTGTCCAAAAAGACACCCTATATATCTATTACGGTGCTGCAGATGAACGAGTTGCCTGCGCATCGCTCAGCTTGAGCTCATTACTATCTGAACTAAAAACAACCTAATCACATGAAAGCCTTACCCGAAATCCTTTTTATTTCTACCTATCCCCCACGGGAATGCGGCATAGCGACCTATACCCATGATTTAATTCAAGCCATCAGTTCGATGTACGAGGATACATTTGAGATCCGAATTTGTTCGGTGGAAAATGCAGACCAAACGCACAGCTACCCCAGCGACCCGAGCTATCAATTAATTGCCGATGAGGTCGATTCTTATATTGCTTTATCTACTAAACTTGCCACCGATAAAAATATCAAATTAGTGGTGATTCAGCATGAATTTGGCCTATTCGAATCTCATAAAATGCATTTAGAAGCCCTCCTAAATTCCATTGACCAGCCCATCATCCTTGCCTTCCATACGGTTTTACCCCGACCTAATGAAGCGCACAAAAACTTAGTCAAAAACTACGCAAAACAGGCAGCCTCCTTACTTGTGATGACTCATTCTTCATCGGAAATTTTACAAAGAGACTATGAAATTCCTACCGAAAAAATAACGGTCATTCCGCATGGAACGCACTTATTAGAGCACACAAATAAAGACCAGCTAAAAAATAGCTACCAACTTGCGGGAAAGAGCGTTTTGTCCACCTTTGGGTTCATCGGAACCAGCAAAAGTATCGAGACCACTTTGCAGGCATTACCCGCAATTATCGAAAAAATACCTTCCGTTATTTTCCTGATCATAGGTAAGACTCACCCGAATACGGTCGCAAAAGAAGGCGAATCATACCGGCAATATTTAGAAGAAATGATCTTACACTTAGGCCTTCAAGAACACGTCCGTTGGATTAATTATTTTCTACCTACCCCAGAATTACTCGAATACTTAACCCTCACCGATATTTATTTATTTACCTCAAACGACCCTAACCAAGCAGTTAGTGGCACTTTTTCATATGCCATTAGCAGTGGGTGCCCTGTCATTTCCACTCGGATTCCACACGTAGAAGAGGTACTAACGGCAGATATGGGAGTGATGATCGACTTTAACCAACCACAGCAATTAGCTGAGGCAGTTATCCATTTACTTGAAAATGAACCGCTCAGAACCCAAATGCGAGTAAATTCACTTCAAAATATGGCCTTTTCAGCTTGGGAAAATTCAGCCATTCTTCATGTAAATTTATTTCAAAAAATAGCACGCGGCACATTTAGCTTCAAATTCAAAAAACCTTCCATTAATTTATTGCAAATGGAACGATTAACAACGGCTTTTGGGATACTTCAATTTTCCCATATCAATGAACCAGATCCGCTTTCGGGGTATACGATTGATGACAATGCGAGGGCACTTATTTGCCTTTGCGAGCAGTATGTAGAATCACAAAGTTCGAGTGAACTTAACTTGATACGCATCTACCTTGATTTTATTCAATTCTGCCAGCAACCGAGCGGCACTTTTTTGAATTACGTATCATATGATCGGCAGTTTACCACGCAAAATGCGGAGGTGAATTTAGAGGATTCCATTGGTCGGACGATTTGGGCTTTAGGATTTATCCTCTCAAAACAGGCCTCCTTACCTCCCTCCATCGTTTCACAAGCGGAAATGATCTTCACAAAAGCCATTTTAACCATCGATGGCATTCATTCTACCCGAGCGATGGCCTTTATCATAAAGGGTCTTTATTATGCAAACAAACCGGAAAATCGGCTGTTGATGGATCTTTTTGCCAAACGTTTAGCCGCCATGTATGCCCACGAAGCCGCCGAAAATTGGGAATGGTTCGAACATTCGTTAACCTACGCAAATAGCTTATTGCCAGAGGCGATGCTGTTAGCAAGCATTGCCACTTCGGACAGAAGCTACCAAAAAATCGCCCTCCAGTCCTTCGAATTTTTACTAAAACACATCTTCGATTCCGAGGGCATACACGTAATCTCCAATGAGTATTGGAGCGAAAACGACAAAAAACCTTACCAAGCCCACACAAATGCGCTTTCTTCCGTGGGCGGCGAGCAAGCAATCGATGTGAGTTACACGATTTTAGCACTCTACGCCTTCCATCAAGTGTATTTAGACAAAACCTACCTCCAAAAAATGCAACTCGCCTTCGACTGGTTCCTAGGCAGAAACCATTTACACCAAATCATGTACAACCCCTGCACCGGCGGATGCTACGATGGACTAGAACGCGAAAATGTGAACCTAAATCAAGGCGCAGAATCCACCATTAGCTATTTATTAGCCAGACAAACGATGGAAAAAATCAAAGAGCCTACGCTTAAGATACTGGTGAATCTAGAAGGATAGAGTTTATGAAACATTTTACCTATTTTGCTTTCATAAACCTGCTAACCTATGAAATTAATTACCTTACTCCTAGGCCTTTCCTATTGCCTTTCTGCACAAAACCCTCTTCTAAAAGACGCCGTAAAATTCCCCTTAGGTGCTTCTGTTAATCCAAGACTGCTGAACGAAAATGAGGCTTATAGAGAGATTTCCAGCACCGAATTCACGAGCCTAACAGCAGAAAATCACATGAAAATGATGCTGATTCATCCGGCGGCGGATCGTTTTGATTTCTCTAAAGGTGATGAGATTGTGGCATTCGCGGCAAAGACAGGAAATAGAATGCATGGGCATACCTTGGTTTGGCATAATCAGGTACCGCAATGGATGAAGGACTTTCAAGGGGATCAGAAAGCTTGGGAAGAACTATTAAAAAACCACATTCAAACGGTTGCATCGCATTACAAAGGCAAGATTGCTGGCTGGGATGTGGTAAATGAGTCATTCCTAGATGACGGGAGTTTGCGCCCTTCTTTATGGGCTGATCATATTCCCGATTATATCGCCAAAAGTTTCCAATGGGCCCATGAGGCAGATCCAGATGCGATTCTATTTTACAATGACTATGGACAAGATGGGAAACCTAAGAAAATGCAGGCCATCCTCGACCTTGTATCTGATCTAAAACGTCGGGGGATTCCTATCCATGGATTGGGATTACAGATGCACATCAATGTCGATTCGAAGCGAAATGAGTTGCAAGAGGTGCTCGATAAATCCGTAGCAACTGGCTTAAAAATCCACCTCTCAGAACTAGATATTGCGGTAAATCCGAAGAACAATCCGGACTTTGTTTATGAAGAAAAAGTAGCCACGGCACAAGCTGAACAATTTAACTTTGTCTTCAAATCCTACGCGAATATTCCGGCTGCTCAGCAATATGGGATCACTTTTTGGAATATTTCGGACAAAGATTCCTGGCTACGTGGTTATTTCAAAAGACCGAAAGAATACCCGCTTTTGTTCGATGATAACTATAAGAGAAAACCAGCTTACACAATCCTTATAAATTCCTTACATAAGTCAAACTAATCGGAACTTGGTTGCGAGCATTCGAATTTTCGTCCTCTAAATAATAGTATTTGATGGGTGATTTACGCGCTTGTTTTAAGATAGCTTGCACGTTTATTTGACCGGAACCTAGCGGCACATCATTTTCAGACGAAGTCTTCACATCCAACCCTACTGGAATACCCTTTTTCAAATCCTTTACATGCATCAGCTTAAATCGGGCAGGGTATTTCTTTAAATAGGCTAGCGGATCCTGCCCAAATTGATGCACCCACAGAATATCTAATTCGAAGGAGACGTAGGCTGGGTTCGTGTTTTGGATTAAATAATCATACAAAGTTGACTGCAGGTAGGGCGTAAAATCATACCCATGGTTATGGTACACAAACTCAATCCCATTTTCCTTTAAAATTTTACCTACTCTATTGAAATCTTTAATGGCTACATCAGCATCCTGAACTGTAAAATCCCCTTTATGAGGAATCATCCCTACCCTAACAAATTCCGCACCAAGCGATTTCGCATCCTGAATCACCCTCTCCGTTTTATTCGTTAAAGCATCATAATAAACGCCATAACTAGTACAAACCATCCCCCTTTCGTCTAAAAGTGCCCTCAACTCAGCCGCTGTTTTCCCAAATAAATTAGAGAATTCGATGTTCGTAATCCCCATCGCCTTAATGTAGTCCAAAGTCCCCGCCACATCTTTGCTGAAATCAGCCCTGAACGTAAACGACACCACTCCAGGGGTATCTTTTAAGATTTTGCTGAAGGGTTTTTGGGCGAAAATTGTCTGAGAAATAAGCAGAAAAACGAGTAGAAATAACTTTTTCATGATCAATAGGTTTAGATTTCGGAATACAATTTATCTATTTTAAACTATTTACCACATGCAAAATAAAACACGCTGGATTCTTCAAGCCACTTCAGGACTCATTCTAACTGGAAGTGGGCTCTCTATGTCCATAGACGCAGGAATCACTAAACTTCAAGGAGGCGACTGGTTCTTCTATGGAACCGGCGCACTGATCATCTTTCAGGCAGGCCTTTGTCTGGTCATCGATGCCGCAAAATTTAAATAACTGAAACAAATTCAGTAGTTTGTGGTTTAAATATTACAATTATTTATTTCAATAATTATATTGATGGCCACACTTGTATACGATATTGCGATTATAGGTGCTGGAGCGTCAGGATTGCAGCTTTTATATGAATTAGTTCAAGCTGATCCTTCTGGAAAAAAGAAAATCTTACTACTTGATTCAGGGGATCGATCTCAGAAGAGTTGGTGTTTTTGGGAAGATCATACTTCCTCCTCTTTTCCTTTTCTCGTCGAAAAGTCTTGGAAAAACATGACCTATCGGTCAAGTCACGGCAAAACGATACAATCAGAAATAGCTCCTTTGAGCTATAACTACATATCCTCTGACCGATTTTTCAATTTCTTTTTCGATCAATTTATCCCTGGTGAGTCGAACATAACGCATCTTCTACAACGAGCAAAAGACATTCAAGAAGGGGAAGATCTTCAGACCATCCTTTGTGAAGATGGAACTGAATACAAAGCAAGAAAAATAGCCGACTCTAGGCCCACGCCCACTAAAGGCTCTATATTCCAACATTTCAGTGGCAAGTTTATCGAATTTGATGAACCTATCATAAATGATTCCTCCATCACCCTGATGGATTTCAGTTTAGATTTTTCAACGAAAGAAATGGCTGTTTTCCACTACATTCTTCCCTTCAGCTCGACAAAAGCA
>JBJOIV010000109.1:0-6236 GCA_046046955.1 Bacteroidota bacterium
AGGGACTTGGTGACGTATTTCAAATCTCCCGTATTTTCATAATACGTGATAAAATGCCCCGCAGATTCAAAGGCTAAAATATCCATATCCCCATCACCATCGATATCCGCAATGGCGGGAATATCTGAAGCGCTCACGTAGATATTGATGAGGCCGTTGAGGCCGGTAGATTTGAGGGTGCCTGTTGACTTAGGGAAATTATTACCGACGTTCGGGTAAACTTGAATCCCGCCGGGAGTCGAAGTAAAAAGGTCTTTGTCCCCATCTCCATCATAGTCCAACAGATTCATCCAATTCTCGATGAGTGGAAAACGTTTTTGATAGCCGGGGGAATACGTAAAACCACCGGAGGAATTCCGTAAAAAAGTCTTCAGGTGTTGCGCACTGCGATCGAAAACCACGAGATCTTCCCGCGCGTCTCCATCGAGATCGAGGAGGAAAAACTGTACCGAATTCATTCCGCCAGCCCACGGATTTTTTAATCCGGAAACGGGGAGATTGGTGATTTGGTCAAAGGAGATTTGTTGCGCTTTCAATGAAAGCGATAAAAGACACAGCAAGACGATCAGCCTTTTTCTCATCAATGTAAAGATAGCAGAAAAATGCCGCGCTCTTATTTTGAAATAACTTGAACCACTTGATTTACCTCATCCTTAACCGCCTCGTAAGCAATGATCCAGGATTTCCCACCCCAAATAATCGCTGGATAAGAGCAATCAAAGGCAGGGTATGAAACATAGGATTTGGTCAGTTTTCCAGACAAATCCTTTACGACGAAGCCAATTTGCTTGTAATAACGATCGCCCTCTTGCTTGATTTCAGCGAAAACGAGTGCCGTTTCACCTTTCGGATTCGAGGCTAACTGCGGCATCCTGATTTTATCACCAGGTAAATGGAGAATCATCTTTTTAGATCCTTGATACGCCCATTTTACGCCAGAAGAACCTTCTGCGCCGGTATACCAAGCGGCTTCTAGGCCTTTTGACCCACGAACTAAAGATGGACCTGCGTGAGGACACGCATTTACTTTCCAGTGATCTTCATACAAGGGCACTGATTCTGAATAGGTTTTGCCAAAATCATTGGAATGAATGTACCCCATATCGCGTTCTCCTTTATCGTTCAGATCGCGGTAAATCACATCAACATTTCCTTTTGTATCAGCTAAGGCATCGATCCGGCAACATTCGCAGGTTTGTTTGTCGAGAATTTTCATGTCTCCAAAACCTAAACCAGGCGCAGTAGAAGCCGTAACAAGCGTCCGGCCTTTTGGCCCTACTTTCACATCTAACCAATACGCGCCCACCTGACCATTCGGCAGAGAAATGATCTTCCCAAAAGAGTGGCTCAGTCCTGCCGCGGTATCTTGGTGAATGTGTTGTGGTTTTTGCCATACCCCATTCACCTCCATAGCATACAGCAAATCCC
Organism: Bacteroidota bacterium; assembly: GCA_046046955.1. Lineage (GTDB taxonomy): Bacteria > Bacteroidota > Bacteroidia > Cytophagales > Spirosomataceae > Aquirufa. The sequence goes on from JBJOIV010000109.1 coordinate 1,429, forward strand.
CATTAAATCGAGAGGCTGCTGTAGGGCGATTCATCTCATATAAAAGGATACACGTGCCATCCGCTTTATAGGCTAGTTTAGGCATTCCCTCTGCGTGGGTTGACGCTTTTTTATCAATTGGGACCTGCTCAGCAGGCCCCTGATTGACTTTTCGAAAGAACAAAACCCCATTGGCTGATTTCTCTACCCAAGATAGAACGACATCGCCGTTTGATTTCAGTGCAAAAGAGGGATCTAACGCCTGATTAGCAGGATTAGACACCGTTTGCGCGAAAGAGACCTGCGCAAAGAAAACGAGCAAAAGGATTAATTTTTTCATTTTTTGAATAGTTGAAATACGTCGATTTGTACACCGGCAACCACTGTACGAGGAGCCGCTGGCGTATAGGTTGATTTATCTGTAGCGTTATTTCCACGAGTCGCAGTTGTGGCATATAAAGCATCGCCTAGATTCAAGATGTTAGTGAAGAATTGATACGCTTTGTAATTATATCCCATTCTTAGATTGAAAACAGATACCCCCTCAAAGCTTACTTTGTTTACTTGATCTTGGAACCAAGGCCCAATTTTTTGCCATTCTAAGGCAATACGCGCTCCTTTGTACTTGTACGTTACCTCTGAGTTTGCGATGAAGTTAGGCGCTTGTGGCATCTCTTTTCCATTCACATTTTTCAATGCGTCTGAAGCACGCGTACTTAACACAAAGTCCACAAACGTATGTTTTGCATTCGTTCCTCCAAAGCGGAAGTTCCAAGAATCGTTCGGGCGGATCGTGATTTGGTACTCAATCCCCACGTGTAAGGTCTTACCCGCAGATTGATAATCCGTCGTGTTATCCGGTTGGCGAATTCCTAAAAGCTCATTATTACCCTCTAAACGATAGAATGTGTAATCAAAGAAGACTTTATTTTGCCAAAGAGAGGCCCAACCTCCCACTTCGTAATTCGAGAACACAGCTGGGTTAATACTTAAATAGAATTTCTCCCCTGTTGCCGCTGCTTGTGCTGCTGGTCTCGCGCGGAATACCGCTGAAAGGGCAGGTGGCGAGAAGCCTTTGGAGAAATTACCATAGAAACCTAGGGCTGAGGAAGCCTCGTACGTGACCCCTAACTTAGGAGAGAATTGTTCGTAGCTTTTTGTGCCCGTCGAATTGTCGATGAAGTTCGTATAGTCAAAGGACATTTGATCGAAACGACCTCCTAAAGAAAGACGCAATTTCTCTAGTGGATGCAGGTCAAACTGTGCGTAAGCCGCTTTGTTCCAAATTACCGCCGAATAATTGCCTAGGAACGTCGATGGTAAGACTTGTGTGATCGTGAATTTCTCCACCGATTTCTTGTCCGGACGAAGCGTCGCCGCTAAGTTAATTTTGTAAGCCCAATAATCATTAGGCGAGCGATCTAACAAAAATCCCGCTACTAATTTTGAGTTCAGGAATTCAAAATTTTGCGAGTGCTGCCCCATCAAGCCAAAGCTTTTGAAACTGTTTTGATTCACTTGTCCTGAAGCCGTAACCGCTGGACTTGTCCAAGAAATCGAATAGGATGGGTTTTGGCCTAAGGCATTATCCCGATAAAAAGCAGTCAAACTAGAATTCGCATTGTCCGACCATTTGTGCTCTAACGTTAAACGAGAGCGAGACGAGAACGATGAGCGGTAAGTGAAATCCGCCGGGCTTTTGTAGCTACGAGAATAATAGCCCGTACTGTCGATGTTACCACCCGTCTGCGAGAAGTAGTCATTATAGGCAAAAGAACCCCAAAGTTTTGTCTTAGGCGTAAATTGATAATCTAAGCGTACGTTGATCGAAGACTTGTCGAAATCGGAATTAGAGGCCCAAGAACCTTTTTGGCGCGCTACATAACCGCCCGTCATAATCGACCATTTCTTGCCTACTTGTGCCCCTGCAGTGAACTGCACGCGGTTGTATCCCCACTCATCTACTTGTAAACCCACTTGCGCCGTCGGGATCCCCGGTGCCGTCTTCGTGATCAAGTTAATCGCTCCACCCACGGCCTCAGGCCCATAAAGAGAGGACGCTGGGCCCTTAATTACTTCCACTGAATTCAATCCTTGTAGATTCGATTCAATTAAGGCATTGTGATTAAATACCCCCAAAGGACGCAATGCAAGACCATCTTCCATGTACAAGAAATAAGCAGATGTGCCAAAAGGCTGGCGAATACCCATCCCGTGTTGTTCATTTCGGTAATCCAACATCACCACACCCGGAACTTTATTGATAATCTCCGTTAATTGAAGTGCCTTCGTGTCTTGAATAAGCGCAGAACCAATTTTATGAATGGCTACGGGCGTCTCCGCACGCGTCGCCGCTTGGCGAGAAGCAGTCACTACGACTGATTCTAAGGTTTGAGTGGATTCCTCTAGAAAAATAGGGCTTGTTTCCCCAGTCGTTTTCGCTGCTTTAAAACCTAAAGCCATTACCGTGAATTCTCCCTTTTCTTTAACTTGGAATTCCCCTCTTTCATTTGAAATGGAAATTGTTTTATCGCCTTTTTTCAGGCTAGCGCCTACGATAGGCTCGTTTGTAATCGAATTAAGTACTTTAATTTTTTGCGCTTGCGCTAGTGATGTTATACCTAATAACACCGCTATTAATAGCTGTTTCATGTATAATTAATTAAAATGAGTAATGCCCATGACTTCAAGCCAAGGGTAAAGTGTCAAGAAAATTAATTAGACCTGTGGAGGGTGAAAAAAGCCTTTAGCGGCTGAATTAGGAAAGAATTCCGTCGATGTGAAATGATTTTCAACGAGTTCTGAAGCGGTGAAACGAGCGGTAAAGACAGGTTGAATGGCTTGAAAGCTCAACACTACTTCTGGCATTTTTTCTAAACGCTCCGAATTCGATTTTTGCTCTTTTTCTTCTGCAGCTTGTAGTTTTTTCGCTAAATAACATTGACCATTACAGTTCAACATCGGTTTATCACGGTTCACACAAAGGTTTTCTGCAATATAGTCGCGATTAATGCGGTAGTAGGCCACGGCACCCCATTGATTCATCAAGGGAACCTGCATAGCTAGGAACAATAAAAGAGCGACGATGCGATTCACGACGCAAAGGTAAGACAGAAATTGAAAAATAATTATTAATTTACAGGGAATAAATGCGACAAAAAAATGAAAAAAATAGCCTTCCTATGCTTGTTAGCTTTCGCAACACAAGCACAAAATATCTATATGAGCAAAGCTGTCCTGAAAGATAAAATCAAGGGAGGCTGGGCTGGCCAAACGATCGGCGTGACTTTTGGCGGGCCTGTCGAGTTTCGCTATAACGGAACGATGATCAATTCCTACCACCCGATTCCGTGGTATGATGGCTATCTAAAAAATACGATGATCAATAATCCGGGATTGTACGATGATTTGTATATGGATTTGACATTCGTGGAAGTATTCGAAAAAGAGGGATTGAATGCGCCTATCGAATCGCACGCGAAGGCGTATGCGAATGCGGGTTATGCACTTTGGCATGCGAATCAGGCAGGACGTTATAATATCTTGAACGGAATGATGCCTCCAGCGTCTGGATATTGGGAAAATAATCCCCATGCGGATTGTATTGATTACCAAATCGAATGTGATTTTGCCGGTTTAATGTCGCCAGGCATGCCCAATGCGGCGTCTAAAATCTCCGATAAAATCGGGCACATCATGAACTACGGCGATGGCTATTATGGTGGGGTGTATTTAGGGGCCTGCTATACTTTGGCATTTATCAATAACGACATTAACAAAGTAGTTTCCGAGGCCTTGAAAACCATCCCAGCGAATAGCCAATACTACAAATGCATCTCAGATGTCATCAAATGGTACAAACAATACCCGAACGATTGGACAAAAACCTGGTTAGAAGTTCAAAACAAATGGGCGAACGACATCGGTTGTCCGGACGGAGTTTTCGCTCCGTTTAACATCGACGCGACCGTGAATTCCGCGTATGTGGTGATAGGGCTATTGTATGGCAATGGGGATTTTGGCAAAACGATTGAAATTTCCACTCGCTGTGGACAAGATGCGGATTGCAATCCGTCATCTGCGGGAGGAATCTTAGGAGCGATGATCGGATACGATAAGATTCCGGCTTACTGGAAATTAGGCTTGAAAGAGGCGGAAGATATCGACTTTAAATACACGTCCACTTCGCTAAATGACGTCTATGAAATCGGTTTCAAACACGCCCTGCAAAATATCAAAAACAACGGCGGTAGCGTTTCAGAAAACGCCGTAAGCATCCCATACACTGCCCCTAAAGCGGTGGCTTTCGAACAAAGTTTTGACCATTCATTCCCTACGGAGAAGATTAACATAGGTAAAAACTTAACCGACGAATATGACTTCGATTTCGAAGGAAATGGCTTTGTTGTGCGCGGAGAAACCGCGAAATGGGCCTCATTAGATCCTGGGACTTTTGAATTAGAAGTATTTGTCGATGGCAAACTATTTGAAAAAGTAAAATTGCCTGTGGCCTTTACCACGAGACGCCACGAGATCACCTGGAAGTATAAATTAGCGACGGGGAAACACAAGGTGAAATTGAAAGTGTTAAACAAGGTGGCGGGATATGACTGCAAATTATTCGATGCCATCGTCTATGCAGAGAAGCCATTTTTAGCAACGAATCAAAGGTATTATAGATTAGGGAATTAGTTTTATTTAACCGCCAATGGCAACATTTCGCCATTCGTGACGGCCACGGGCTTTTGCGTCGTGGTGTAGTATTTCGCCAGGCTGGAGTTATAGAATTGGACTTGGGCTTTTTGGGATGTACTTAAGTCATAGCCCAA
>JBJOIV010000110.1:0-6078 GCA_046046955.1 Bacteroidota bacterium
TAAGATTACTTGAATGCGATTTCCTTTCTTTGCCATAATAGATAAATCTTTTATCCGCCTCTGCTCGAAACGGAATGCAAAGGTAGAAGAATTTCTTTTTTTCCCAAAGCCTTTGCTAAAAATAGATGGAAAAATTTATTTTTACCCGTTAGATTTCCCATTTTTGTTTAATGAATCCCATCCAGTATCAATTTCTTCCCGAAAATTTTGAGAATTCTGATCCGAATAAATTTCGGGTAGAGGATTTAAAATCGGAGGAGATGATCATTTCGCTGGGGCCACAACACCCTTCGACACACGGAGTTCTCCGTTTAGAGGTCATTTCAGATGGTGAGTGGATCAAGGAAGTCGTACCTCATTTAGGTTATTTACACCGTTGTTTTGAGAAGCATGCCGAGGCACTGCCGTTTAACCAAATCATCCCCTATGTGGATCGTTTGGACTATATGGCTGCGATGAATTCAGAGCATGCCTATGTGATGGCGGTAGAAAAGATGCTGGACCTAACAGGTAAACTGCCTAAGCGTATCGAATACATTCGGGTCCTAGTGGCGGAGTTAAATCGAATTGCTTCGCACTTCGTGGCGATTGGTACGTATGGCTTGGATATTGGGGCTTACACTCCCTTTTTGTGGCTAATGCGCGACAGAGAGGACATTCAACGGATGTTAGAATGGCTTTCGGGAGCGAGGATGTTGTATAATTATGTGTGGGTGGGAGGTCTTTTTTATGATTTGCCTATCGGTTTTGAAGAGAAATTGCAGGAGTTGATTCCGGTGATTAAAAATACGATTAAAGAGGTAAAACAATTAGTAGAGGATAATAGTATATTTATCAAACGCACGGCAGGAGTGGGTGTTTTACCCCTGAATGCGGCGATTAATTATGGATGTACGGGTCCGGTTTTACGGGGTTCGGGCTTGCCTTTTGACTTACGACGCATCGATGCCTATTCGGTTTATCCAGAATTAGAATTTGATATTCCTGTGGGTGAAGGTGCGATGGGATCGGTTGGGGATTGCTGGGATCGAAACCACGTGCGTATTCGCGAATGCGAGGAATCGATTCGCATCATGGAGCAGTGCTTAGTGCACTTGCTGGGAGATGAGAAGCGGACGAGGGAGTTTGATCCTCAGGCTTTGGTCCCTAAAAAGATTCGTCCGAAAGCCATGGATACTTATGTGAGGGCAGAAAATCCGAAAGGAGAACTCGGTTTTTACATTCGTACGGACGGGCGCTCAGACATTCCACAACGCTTGAAAGTGCGTGCCTGCTCTTTCCACCACCTTTCGGTGTTGCCTTATTTGGCGAAAGGAACCTATTTAGCAGATTTAGTAGCCATCATTGGATCCCTGGATTTAGTGATGGGCGAAGTAGATAGATAAGATGAACAAAGCATTTTTAGCAGCCCTCGAAGAGGAAATTAGTCGTTTAGATATAGGCCAAAACCCTAGCGAGCTCTACGACCCCATTCATTACCTCCTGAGTTTAGGCGGCAAACGGATACGTCCAGTTCTTTGTTTATTAACCTATTCCCTCTTCAAGTCGGATTGGGAAAAACAGGTTCCTGCGGCTCTATCGGTAGAAATCTTCCACAATTTCACCTTGATGCACGACGACATCATGGACAAAGCTCCCTTACGTCGTGGCAAAGAAACAGTCCACGAAAAATGGAACGATAACATTGCCATTCTTTCTGGTGACGTAATGCTTGTGAATGCGTATCAATACCTGAATAAGGTGCAAGGTTTGAGTCTAGAGTCATTCCAACACTTGTTAGGTCGCCTTTCGCGCATCGCTGCGGAAGTGTGCGAGGGACAGCAATTCGATATGAATTTCGAGAGCCGTGACGATGTGAAAGTGGAGGAATACATGGAGATGATTCGATTGAAGACCTCTGTTTTGATTGGATTTTCGATGGAGATGGGCGGCTTGCTAGCCTCCGTTCCTGCTTCGGTGAGCGATTCCTTGTACTGCATCGGAGAAACGATCGGTTTAGGATTTCAATTAAAAGACGATTTATTAGACGTATATGGCGATCCGGAGAAATTCGGGAAGCAGCCAGGCGGTGATATTTTAGCCAATAAAAAAACCTATTTACTGATAAAAGCGTTCGAAAAAGCATCGGGTTCCACGCTCGCTTCATTGGAAGAATGGGTGGCAGCAACGGACTATGTGGCGGCAGAAAAAGTACAAGCGGTAACGGCCATCTACGATTCATTAGGTATGAAAGCAGAAACAGAAGCGGTTATCGCGTCTTATTTTGATTCAGCATTCGACGAGATCCAAGCCTTAGCCATTTCCGACGAGCAAAAATCAGCCTTGGTTAAATTCATGAGCGGGTTGGTTGATCGAGAAGTTTAACGTAGTTTTGTTTACCTATGGTCTCGATTTTACTGATTGTTGTGACGATTATTATTTCCCTAGCCGCTTGGCAAAAGCCGGACTGGATGGGAAAGATGCTCATGAATCCGTACCGGATTCAGCACAGAAACGAATACTGGCGATTTATCAGCTCCGGATTCATTCATGCGGATTTCACACACTTGTTTTTTAATCTGTTCTCGTTCTTCTTTTTTGGGGTACAATTAGAGCGGATTTTTAATCAATTATTTCCGTCGGTGGCGTCCGAATTATACCTGGTTTTCTATTTGTTGGCGATTTTAGTCGCTGATTTGCCGACTTATTTTAAGCAGAAAAATAATCCCCATTATAATTCATTAGGAGCCTCTGGAGCGGTTTCTGCAGTTATTTTTGCGGGAATCTTGTTTTTCCCAACCGAGAAAATTTACCTTTTCGGATTCTTCGGAATTCCGGGTTTCATCTATGCGGGATTATTTACCTGGTATTCGGTGGAGATGGATAAGCGCAGTCGTGATTTCGTTAATCATAGCGCGCATTTATATGGTGCTTTATTCGGTTTGGTAGCGATGACCATTTTGTATCCGCAGGTGTGGATTAGTTTTGTGGAACAAATAACGGCGATGCTTCGATGAAAAGAATAGCGATTTTAGGAAGTACGGGTTCTATCGGAACGCAGGCCTTGGAGGTGATTGCGGAGCACCCCACTGAATTTTCAGTAGAGGTCTTAACCGCCCAAAACCAAGCCGACCTCCTCATTACCCAAGCCTTAGCCTGGAAACCGGCGCATGTGGTGATTGGGAATGAGGCAAAACACGCGCAGGTAAAAGAGGCTTTAGCTGGAACAGGAATTCAGGTTCACGTAGGAGCTCAGGCCCTGGAAGAAGTGGTGACATTGGATTCCGTAGATATTGTATTAACGGCCTTAGTGGGCTATGCGGGCTTGTTGCCTACGGTTAAAGCTATCAAAGCAGGCAAACCGATTGCATTAGCGAACAAGGAAACATTAGTAGTGGCGGGGGCCTTGATTATGCCTTTGGCTAGGGAGATGGGCGTGCCTATTTTACCTGTTGATTCAGAGCATTCGGCCATCTTTCAGTGTTTGATGGGCGAGTCCCATAATCCGATTGAGAAAGTGATATTAACCGCTTCAGGTGGTCCTTTTAGGGGATTTAGCCGAGAGCAATTAGCTCAAGTAACGCGGGCACAAGCCTTGAAACACCCGAATTGGTCGATGGGAGCGAAGATTACGATCGACTCTGCCAGTTTGATGAACAAGGGTTTGGAGGTAATCGAAGCCGCTTGGTTATTTGACGTAAAACCGTCAGAAATCGAGGTGGTGGTGCATCCGCAATCGATTGTGCACTCCTTAGTGCAGTTTGAGGATGGATCGATTAAGGCGCAATTAGGTTTGCCGGATATGAAATTACCGATTCAGTTTGCCTTAGGCTACCCGAATCGGATGAAGGCGAGTTTCCCTCGTTTTGATTTTAAATTATATCCGTCCTTGACATTCGAGCAGGCTGATACGAAGACGTTCCGCAATTTAGGATTGGCTTTTCAGGCGCTGGAGCAGGGAGGAAATAGGGCTTGTTTGCTGAATGCCGCGAATGAGGTGGCGGTAGCGGCCTTTTTAGAGGATCAAATTGGATTTTTAGCGATGTCTGATTTGAACGAATATGTGATGAATCAGGGAACTTTTATCGCGAATCCGACATTAGAGGATTACATTGAAAGTGATAAATTAAGTAGAATAATGGCCCAGGATTGGGTGGATAAAAATAGAAAATAGCGAATTATGGAAGGTTTAGTGATGGCAGGGCAACTGATTTTGGGGTTGTCGATTTTAGTAACATTGCACGAGTTTGGTCATTTTATTACGGCCAAATGGTTTAAAATGAGAGTCGAGAAATTCTATCTTTTCTTCGACTTTATGTTCCCTATTCCAACGCTATTAAACTTCGCTTTATTCAAAAAGAAAGTAGGCGATACCGAATACGGTTTAGGCTGGTTCCCGCTAGGAGGCTACGTTTCTATTGCCGGAATGATTGACGAAACGCAAGATGCGGCGACTTTAGCGAAAGACCCAGAACCTTGGGAATTCCGTGCGAAACCTGCTTGGCAGCGTTTAATCGTCATGTTAGGTGGTGTAATTGTCAACGTGATTACCGGTGTGGTGATCTTCGTTTGCTTGACTTATTCGAACGGAAACAACTTCATTTCGAAGGAAGAATTAAACAAGAACGGCATCGTTGCGATGGATTTAGGCCAGCAAATTGGTCTAAAAACGGGCGATAAAATCATTCGCGTAAATGGGGCTGATTACAAGCAATTATCTGATTTACGTGCATCGGATGTGTTATTAGGGGAGAATTCTTCTTACACGGTGCAACGTGGTGATCAGACGTTGGAGATTAAAATCCCTTCGAATTTCATCGAAAAATTAAGCGATAAAAAAGCGGGATTCATTGAGCCGATTGCTCCTTTTAAAGTAGCAGAAGTAGCTGCACCTGAAGAGCCAGGATTCTTCGATAAGTTCTCGGCTTCGAAGCGATATCAAGAATTACTTCCAGCTTATGCCGCTGGTTTAAAGAAAGGGGACGTGATCACTTCGGTAGATTCGACTCCGGTTCACTTTTACCATGAGGTAAAAGAATTGCTATCTAAGCGTGCTGGTAAGCAGATTCGTCTAGGAATCCAACGCGGAGGCGTGGCAGATACACTAGAAATGCAAGTGGCTTCTTCTGGTCAAATCGGGTTTATTCCGGAAATGCTTATTCAGGTGACACACGAAGATTATTCGTTTGCGGAGGCTGCTAGCATCGGAACGGGTCGCGCTTTCTCTGTGATTTCGGATAACATCAAAGGTTTCAAGAAAATTGCTTCTGGCGATGTTTCGGCATCGAAAGCCTTGAGTGGCCCGATCGGTATCGCCCAAATGTTCGGTGGCGTATGGGATTGGAATCGTTTCTGGATGTTGACAGGATTGTTATCGATGGCTTTGGCCTTCATGAATATCTTACCTATTCCTGCATTGGATGGGGGTCACGCGATCTTCTTGATTTATGAGATGATTACAGGGAAACCGGCGTCTGAAAAGGTATTAGAAAAAGCGCAGCAGGTGGGTATGATCATCTTGCTAGCCTTGATGGCCTATACGTTTGGAAACGATATCTTTAAAGCCTTTTTCTAATTGAAACTGCTGGTTCTGTTTTTAGGTCTATTTTTACCTGATCTGCACCCCTTTCATAGTTCGGTGACGGAGATGAGCTATAATCAGAAGGACCAAAGTTGGGAAATTAGCATTCGCCTGTTTCAGGACGATTTAGAGCAAAGTATTAGTTCGGCGATAGGTAAGAAATACCGCATGGTTCCCGGGGATGAGGCCTCTGAAAAAGAGTTAGACACCTACCTTCGGAAGCATTTCAGGTTTCATGCAGGCAAGCAAATAAGCACCCCTTATCGCTGGTTAGGAACTGAGCAGCAACAGGACGCGATTTGGGTATATCTTGAAATTCCGACCACGTCCGATTTAGCGGGATCTTATCTGGAAAATTCTATTTTTCTGGAGGTTTTTGAGGACCAAACGAACCTCGTTCAGTGGGCTCCAGCCGGCCAAAAGAAGTCCTATCTTTTTCGAAAAAGTCAGGAGATCCAACAATTATCAAGATAATCATACTGCCATCTTGACGTTTGGCATAAAAATTGATTAATATC
>JBJOIV010000111.1:0-6041 GCA_046046955.1 Bacteroidota bacterium
TTAAAGAGGCGAGCAAAGGATAAAGAGGGAAAATACTCTTCTCAAAATCATTCGATATCGTCTCCTTCCAATCCGCCTTCAGAATGGCCTTTCGCAAATCTACCGGAGCCTTTGCCGGCGTCACGCCTGCATAGGCCTCAGCCGTAGAAATACCCACCGCTGGATATAAAAGCACGAGGAATTTGCCTTTCAGGCTCGCATCGATCGGGCTAAGTACATCGCCTTTCCCTTTCCCAAAAGCCGCCTGATTCGACAAGAAGAACGCACAGTCGCTGCCTAATTTAGCGGCATAAGGCAGCAAATCCTCGTTCGTCAAGGGTAATTGAAATAGATCACGCAATCCCATCAGCGTAAAAGCCGCGTCAGAGGATCCACCGCCTAAACCAGCACCCATCGGGATGATTTTATGCAAATGGATGTGAACCGGCGGAAAGGCATGGTCCTGGCGCAATAGTTCATATGCCCGGTAACATAAGTTATTTTCGATGGCTCCAGAAATCTCGAGCCCGGAAGAACTGAAACTGAATTCAGCTGCCGGCGTAATCTCTAAAATATCCGTCCACGGCACCGGAAAAAAGCAAGTCTCTAAGTCGTGAAACCCGTCTTTGCGTTTCTTCGTGATGAATAAACCGATGTTAATCTTCGCGTGCGGAAATAAAACCATATTAATCTTCTAATGAGTTGCCTATCCAACTGATGCGCACCCATAATCCCACAAAGAAGAGGATGAGCGCTATTTCAGCGAATAAATAGGTGAGCGATAGGTGTTCCTCCCAGGTGACTGTTTTCACGACGGAAGCCTCCATTTTATCAATTTCTTGAAATATTTGTTGCAAGGTTTGGCCATTCGTAGCCCGGAAAAACTTCCCCTTAGTCAGGCTAGCAATTTCTCTCAACGTACTTTCGTCTACCGGATCCGTGCTAGGCTGTAGGCTTCCCACGGCGATCGTGTAGACCTTTATGTTAAAGTTTTTAGCTAGTTCTGCGGAGGTAACGGGGTCTAAATTTCCGGCCGTATTATTTCCGTCAGAAATCAGGATACTGATTTTTTTCGGGTTTTTGCTGTCGCGGATTTGGTTAATACACATCCCTAAGGCATCCCCTAAAGCCGTTCCTTCTTCCGGAATTTGATTCGTAGTAAACTGCTGCAATTGATGCAATAAAAAGGCCGTATCCGTGGTAATGGGACTCGCTAAATAGGGCGCACCGGCAAAGGCAATCAAGGAAATGGGATCATGACTTCGCTGGCGAATGAAGGCGGTCCCCATGGTTTTCGCCGTCTCTAAACGACTAGGGCTGATATCGCGGGTCTGCATCGAAGAGGATATGTCCAAAGCCAACGCAATATCGATTCCTTCCACCTGTTTCTTCTGATGTTTAATGACCCGATAAGGGCCTGCGGCCACAATAATCACCGAGGCGATACAAAGCATCTGAATGACCATGGGTACATAGCTGAGCAGCAAGGTAATGCGCTTTTGCTTTAGCGGCACCGACAAGGACAATTCTAAACGCGGTTGATTCCCTCGCTGACGTAAATACTTGATAAAATAGAACAGGAAGGGCAAAATCAATCCATACAAAAACAGCCCATTCTCCCACTCAAAGGTGAAAAAATCCTGAATTTGGTACCAAGAATAGAGGGGATTAAACTTCATTGCTCTTAATCTTGTCTTGTTCTGATTCGTATAAATTCATCGCCAAAGACTCTAAATAGTCCACCGATTCTGTCGTCTTCGTAGAGAAATTTCCACCATAAATAGCTGAATCCATCTCATTAAGCACTTTTTCCATCGCCTCATCAGCTAGGTTATCCAGCATCTCTTTCGAGGTAAACGTGGTAAACGGAAGTTTTGTTAATTCCTCCACGTATTTCTTCCAGGCAGAAAAGGCCTTCTCCAGGTTAGATAAGCCCACCGGCGTACCCGCTACTTGACGTGAAAAGCGTAAGAAAGTACGTCTAAACTCCCGGTGTCTTCTCCAGAGTAAGTAACGCTTAAATAATTTCGTAATGGCTTTTCCAAAAATCCAATAAATGAATCCCGCCAGAATCAGGAAACTGATCCCTGCGGCAAATACATTTTTCAGCTCAGTTTTAGGGCTGATGGGCTGAATGGGGATGCTTTGGTACAAAGAATCTAAATCAATTCGTTCCGGATGAGGCAGCAAACGCTTCAAATGAACGCTGTCTACCACCGGGTAAATGATTGTGCAATCAGGCTCCTGGAGGAGGTAGATGGGAATTTGGAGTTTTTGGACGGGTGCTAAATTAAATAAACGCAGCGTGTAGACCGCAGAATCCAATGAACCAGAAGCCGTCGTCTTCGTCGCAAAAAACTCTCTTTTTACTGTCTCAAAAGCCCCAAAATTCTGGTTCGCATTCGGGAAAAACACCTCCTGCGCTTTCGGGTGACTCACATATAATGAATAATGGACGGGCTGCCCGATGACAACCGAATCCTCTAAAAACTTTCCCTTAATTCGAAATGGCGTCTCTTGCATTAGCGTCTGGCGTTAAATAGTTTCACTAATGCTGGGACAAAATCCTCTCCCGAATGCAATTCCACGTAATCCGCATGCCATTTCTTGCACATCTCTTTCAAATCCCCACCCCGGTTTTTGACCTGCTGCTGCAATAGGTTTTTGAACGAGCGCGCGGAGGTATTCACCCAAGTCGTCCGCTTACGTTCCGGATCATAGATGGGAATAATGCCCATGGAAGGCAATTGAATCTCTTGTTTATCCAACGCGTGCAAGACCACTAAATCGTGCTTCAATGCCGCTGCGCGTAATAAATCTTCGTATCCTTCGTCGATGAAATCAGATAGTACAAAAAGTAAACTTTTGCGCTTCAAGGTCTGAAGAGCGAAGGTTAAACCTGCTTTTAAATCCGTTGCCGTATTCTCTGGTTCTACCCTGAAAAGCTCTGATATTACTTTATAACCATGTTTTTTGCCCATGGCTGCCGGCATGTATTTCTCGTTTTTATCACTAAAACACACAAAACCTAAATGGCTCGCTTCTTGAATAGCCGCAAAAGCCAAAACACCCGCCACTTCCTTCAAGGTTTTGATTTTACTATTGCCCTGTCTCCCTACGGTTCCAGAGGCGCTGACGTCGATTAAAAAGAAAACGGTTTGCTCTTTTTCCTCCTTGAAGAGTTTCACAAAAGTACCGTGTCCCTTCGATGAGGTGTTCCAGTCAATGTGCCGCACGTCGTCTCCATAATGGTATTGGCGTAGGTCACTAAACTCTAAGCCCGATCCCTTAAAGACGGAGGAGAAATTTCCATGCATTTGAGTGTTTATCGCCTTTCTGATGCGAATTTCAAGCTTTACTACATGGGTCAGGAAGGCTTTGATATCCATATCCACAAGACTAAATTACCTAAATTTTAGGCAATCTGAATGAAATGAGCGAAAAGCTTTCTAATTTACGGGTATATTTACAAGATGAAAAAGGTCTTTTTATTGCTTTTCTTGGCTGTAGTCGGGTGCACGGGGGAATCCTCGAGTGATCGACTAGAACAGGAACAGATGGCGCAGGTTTTGGCAGATATTCACATCGATGAAGCGATCATCCAAAACATGCACGTGGGCAATTCCGACACGGCCATAGTCCTTTACCACGAATTATCTCAGCAGACGCTTAAAAAACGCGGCCTCGATTCTACGCAAGTCGCGAAAAGCTATGGCTCTTATGTCAAAGATCCCGCCGCTTTCGTCAAATTATACACCCGTGTGAATGAAATTATCGAGGAGCGAGGAAAAAAATCCGCAGGCAAGAAACCATGAGAATTCTTCTGCTAGTACTGTGCATTAATCTAGTTTCTATGGCTCAAACGCCCATTATTCAAGGACACCGTGGCTGCCGGGGATTGTATCCGGAAAATTCCTTGCCGGCATTTCAACACGCCTTAGAGATGGGGGTGACGGTCCTCGAGATGGATGTTTGCCTCTCTGCGGATGGACAGGTCTACGTTTCACATGAACCTTATATGAATCCCTTGTATGCCTCTTTCTCGGATGGACGTCCAGTGGCCGATGCATCGATTAATTTATACCAAAAAACCTACGCGGAAATCAAATCCTTCGATGTAGGTTCCAGGGGCAATAAATTGTTTCCGGAACAAGCTCACGTGGCGACCTACAAGCCTTTACTTTCCGAAGTTTTAGCCCTAGGTGAGGCCTATGCCCGTAAAACTGGTCGCCAAATCGAGTACAATATCGAAATTAAATCCGAACCCGCAGAATACGGGATCTCCCAACCAGTGACGGTGAAAGAGTTCGCGGATAAAGTTTGGGCGGTTATTTCCGCTGGCATTCCCCCATCTTCCTTGATATTGCAGAGTTTCGATTTTGCGGTTTTGCAGTATTGGAAAACGGCCATCAACCAGGGGCGCATTTCTGCTTTAGTGGAGCAGGAGAGCCCTGAGCAGATGCTCGCCTCGCTCGGTTTTGTGCCAGAAATTTTCAGTTCTTCCCATAAATATTTGAGTAAGGAACAGATTGATTTTTGTCATTCGAAAGGAATGCAAGTCATTCCTTGGACCATCAATACGACGGCCGAAATGCAGAAATTCAGCGATTGGAAAGTGGATGGCATTATCACTGATTACCCGAACCGAGCACCTCAATTTCTAAAACCCTAAACATGTCGCTGTTTAACGAGACTTTGTTGTGGTTCATGAAGCGGCGGATGCCGCGGATCGAGGCGATGTACGACAGGCCTTTGGAGCTACAAGAGCAGATGTTGCAGGGGCTTTTATCTCACGGCCGCTCGACGGAGTGGGGCTCTCTGTACGGCTATAGAGATATATCCGATTATGAAAAGTTCAAACAACAGGTTCCCATTTCGACTTACGAAGAGATTTTTCCCTACATCGATCGAATGATGCAGGGGGAGCAGAATGTCCTGTGGGACACGCCGATTAATTGGTTTTCGAAGTCGTCTGGAACGACGAATGCCCGCAGTAAATTCATTCCTGTTTCCAAAGAATCGCTGGAGGAATGCCACATGATGGGCGGGAAAGACATGATTACCCTGCTGGCGAACAATAAACCAGACACGAAAGTATTTGAAGGTAAAGGATTGTCGATCGGCGGTAGTTTAACGGAGAATCCGGTGAATTCGAGTATGCTGATGGGCGATGTGTCGGCGGTGGTGATGAAGAATCTGCCTATTTGGGCACAAATCATACGGACGCCTTCTCTCGATGTGGCGCTCATGGGTGATTGGGATCAGAAGATCGAGAAGATGGCGCTGGAGACGTCGAAGGAGAATGTGACGAGTATTTTGGGCGTGCCTACCTGGACGCTTGTGTTGATAGAAAAGATATTAGAGATTACCGGGAAGAAGTCGATTTTGGAGGTGTGGGAGAATTTTGAGTTTATGATTCACGGGGCGGTGGCTTTTGGGCCGTATCGCGAGTTGTTTAAGAACCAAATATTCCCGTCATCGCAGGTCGGATTCCTCGAGATATATAATGCGTCGGAAGGGTTTTTTGGGATTCAGGATGATCTTTCCAAACCGGATGAGATGCTCCTGATGCTCGATTACGGTATTTTCTATGAGTTTATTCCGATGAGCGATGAGGGGGAAGAAGCGAACACCATTATAGCTTTGGATCAAGTCGAGGTAGGCGTGAATTATGCGATGGTCATTTCGACGAACGCGGGTTTGTGGCGTTACAAGATCGGGGATACGGTGAAATTCACGTCTTTGAGTCCTTTCCGCATCAAGATTTCCGGACGGACGAAGCATTTTATCAATGCCTTTGGGGAGGAGCTGATCATCGAGAATGCCGAGACGGCCGTCGCGCGCGCTTGCGCCGCGACGCAGGCAGAGATCAAGGATTATACCGCGGCTCCGGCCTTTATGAACGAGGGCAAGAATGGGCACCACGAATGGGTGGTCGAATTTTCAAAAGCCCCAAAAGATTTTCGTACCTTTGCACAGATTTTAGACCAAACGCTTCGCGAGCAAAACTCGGATTACGATGCGAAAAGGTCTTATGATTTAGTGCTTGGCCCTCCTTTGGT
>JBJOIV010000112.1:0-6015 GCA_046046955.1 Bacteroidota bacterium
ATCTTTTGTCCATTGTAACTCACTTCATGAGGAAGTAGGTTAGCTGGATCTTGAAAGAATGACACAGGTATTTCAAAAATACGATTAATTTCTCTTTTATTTAAATCGTAGCTCAGCTTTTTATTGAGGCGCACAGAAAAGGCGGTAATCCAATAATTGGAGACGTTTATCCAATGTTCTGTCACATAGTTGAGCGAAGTGGAATCGATCTCCACTCCTATTTCTTCCCAAACTTCCCGTGCAGCTGTCTCCCGTAAATCGTTATCCGTAGGATCCATCTTTCCACCTGGGAAAGCCATTTGACCACTGTGATGTCCGTCGTATTGATTTCGTTCTATGATGATAAGTTTAGGCTCTTCCTCTAGATCTTCTAAAATTATCGCAACTACCGCCGCTGGTTTCGCCCGTTCTTTTATTTCTGGCCGATTCAGGACTTCTTGCTGTAAGTGTTTAAAATGGGCGAAATCCAGCATGTTAGAATGAATTAGCGATAGCTTCCGCACAACGAATACCATCTAAGGCGGCTGACATGATTCCTCCGGCATAACCCCCTCCTTCTCCACAAGGATATAATCCCTTTATTTGAGGATGCTCTAGGCTTTCTTTGTCACGTGGTATTTTAACTGGAGACGAGGTACGACTCTCTAATCCGATGATTTGGCCTAAATTCGAGGAGAAACCGGGGATTTTTTTATTGAAATCTTGGAAACCTTGGGCTAAAGGTGCTGAAATATAATCAGGTAAGAATTCGCGCATTTCGCCTGGCTCTAGACCCGGCACATAAGAGGTCGGATGTGCAGATTTACTCGCTTTGCCTTGGATAAAATCGAGGGTGTATTGGGAGATGGCTTTTTGGGAGCCTCCTACTAAAGAACCAGCTTTTTGCTCGATCTCTTCCTGCATTTGCATACCTGCCAAAGCCCCGTATTCCTGGTACCTCGCTAAATCCTGCTCCACAATGCTCACTACAATTCCTGAATTAGCATACTTTGAATCACGTCTGGATGGCGACATTCCATTCACTACCACTTGGTTAGGTGAAGTGGCAGAAGGGACAATAAAACCACCTGGACACATGCAGAACGAGAAAACACCTCGTTGAATGCCTTCGAAATTACTTTGGGTGACTAAACTAAAGCTGGCTGGCGGTAGATATTCGGGGCGTTTTTTTACTTTGTATTGTGCTTGATCGATGAATGATTGCTGGTGTTCAATTCTGACCCCTATGGCGAAAGGCTTTGCCTCGATGGCCACCCCTTTGTCTTGTAATAATTGGAAAATATCACGCGCAGAGTGTCCCGTGGCTAATAATAGTCGATCAGCTAGAAATTCTGCCTCATTCTGGCAGATTACGCCTTTAATGGATTTATTTTCAATAATGAAATCTATCACCCGGTGATTAAAATGCACTTCTCCGCCTGCCGCAATCACCGCGTCTCGCATCGATGCGATAATACCTGGTAATTTATTCGTGCCGATGTGTGGATGTGCTTCAAATAAGATGTCGCTATTCGCACCATGGGCTACAAAGGTTTCTAAAACCCCTTTGATATCGCCTCTCTTTGTACTTCTGGTATAAAGTTTACCATCGGAATAGGTTCCTGCCCCACCCTCACCAAAACAATAATTCGAATCAGGATCCACTAAATTGAAGCGGTTAATCGCAGCTAGATCTCTCCTACGTTCTCTGACGTCCTTACCTCGTTCGATGACGATGGGTTTAATCCCTTTCTTAACAAAGTCAATGGCGGCAAATAATCCAGCCGGACCTGAACCAATAATCAAAACTTTTTTTGCTGACTTAGGTAAAGAGGGTAATTGAGCAGAAAGACTAAAATCGTAGTCTTTTTCGTAGAAACCTATGCGAAGGTTTACTTTGATTTGTCTGCTTCTAGCATCGATTGACCTTTTTTCAATACGGTATTTTGAGTTCGATAAAAACGCAGCACCCATCTCCGCAGTCAGAAATTCAGCTAATTTTTCAGGCGAATGGGCAATTTCTGGGCTAAGAACGAAATCTCTTTGGTCAATCATACAAGTATTTTGTGCAAATTTACGAATCTATTTTTACTATTTCGGATGAATAAGCTCGGCTCAGAAGTTTCCCCCTATTTATTGCAACATAAAAACAATCCAGTTCATTGGGAACCTTGGGGTCCTGAGGCTTTAGAACGCGCTAAAAAGGAGGATAAACCCATTTTAGTCAGTATTGGGTATGCAGCTTGTCATTGGTGTCATGTCATGGAGCACGAATCATTTGAAAATGAGGAGGTTGCTTCTATTATGAATGCGTATTTTGTCAATATCAAGGTAGACCGGGAAGAACGCCCAGATGTGGATATGGTGTATATGGAGGCTTTGCATCAGATGGGATTAAATGGTGGATGGCCTTTAAATGTGTTTTTAATGCCAGACCAAAAACCTTTTTATGGTGGCACCTATTTTAAACGAGCTAATTGGATTCAATTATTGCATTCGATACATAATGCTTTCAAGAATAACCGGGAAGAATTAACTAAGTCGGCTGAAGGATTTGCAGATAGCCTATCTGAAAACGCGTCTTTCTTCGCTCATACGGATTTGAACGAGATTTCACTAGTCATTCCAGCTGCAGTCAATAAAATTAAGACCGCATTGGATCCCATATTCGGAGGTATTAACAAAGCGCCAAAATTCCCTTTACCCTCTTTAATTCAGTTTTTATATACGCTTCCAGCTAGTCTTTCCGTAGAGTTAGGAGTGCCTGTTTTAGCCCAAACCTGGTTAGAAAAGATGGCACAAGGGGGTATTTATGATGCAGTAGGCGGAGGTTTTTCGCGCTATTCAGTTGATTCAGAGTGGTTTTGCCCTCATTTTGAAAAGATGCTTTATGATAATGCGCAATTGCTTTCTGCCTATACAAAAGCCTATAAAAGAGAGCGTAATCCACTCTATCAAGAGGTGGTATTTGATACGATTGAGTTTTTGAAACGGGAATTATTGTCCTTTAAAGGACTTTATTATTCTTCTTTAGATGCTGATTCTGAAGGTGTAGAAGGTTTATTTTATACTTGGACTTACGAGGAATTAGCTGCATTAAATAATGAAGAGTTTTTGAAGACTTATGCCATCTCTAAACACGGCAATTGGGAAGAGGGTCGTAACATTTTATTTAAATCGAGTCCGGTTTTGAATGCGTATTTTAAGAAAGAGATGGCGCAATTAATGGATCGGAGAAAATTAAGAGTTCGTCCAGGAACGGATACAAAAGAGATATTAGTTTGGAATGCCCAGTTAGTGAGTGCTTTTTTAGAGGCTTATCAGGTATTTGGTCGCCCAGAGTATTTAAGCTCAGCTATTGATTTATTACAATCTATTGAAGTAGAATTTAAGTCTGGTTCTATTTGGCTTCATCAAGCCTCCTATGCGAAAGAACCGATTTATGCCTTTTTGGATGATTTATCCGCTTTATCTCTAGCCTATATTCAAACCTATCTTCAATTAAAAGATTCCGCTTATTTAGCGAAGGCTGAAGCTATTTTAGTGCAAATACAACAAGATTTTAGCCATAAAGAATTAGCGCTTTATGCCTATCGTTCGAAGAAAGCTGATTTTTTAATCGCAGAAAAAGTAGAGGTCATGGATTCGGTGATGCCTTCCTCTAATTCAATGTTATGTGAATCCTTTTTGTGGATGGGAATTTTAAGCAATAAGGCAGAATTTACAGTGGAAGGCCGTGAAATGTTATCCCAAATCTTAGATAGAGCCATCGCTCATCCCGCCTATTTTGCTAACTGGTTACGCGTCTATTCGGATTGGGTGGAACATCCGAAAGCTCTGCTGAAATATGGGGGTGCCGTTGAAGGTTTAGCCGAATTTGATTGGTGTATTGATAAAGATCAGCTCGTTTTAATTCCTTACGAAGGTATGGAGGGCTATTTATTGTGTATCGGAGATTATTGCTTCTCCCCTGTTAAATCTTTGGAAGAAGTGGATAAACAATTAGCTACCCTTATTTAATTCGATCTGGATTCTCTGTGACAAAGGCTCCCCAGCCTTTCTTCGTTCCTTTGATCGTGGAGCTAATGTTTTTGTTGTGGAAATGATGGCAGATAGCAATTCCGAGCGCATCGGTGGCATCGTGTAATTTAGCATCTAATTTTATATTGGCAATGATTTCGACCATTTTAGCCACTTGCTCCTTCGAAGCATTCCCATTTCCAGTAACCGATTGTTTGATTTTTTTAGGCTCGTATTCGGCGATGGGTATCGATTTTGAAAAGGCCAAAGACATCACCATTCCCTGAACACGACCTAATTTGAGCATAGATTGCACATTTTTGCCAAAGAAAGGAGATTCAATCGCAATCTCATCCGGCAAAAACTCTTCTATGATACCTAGAACACGCTCGTGAATCTTCAAAAATTTAGCTCCCTGAGTCGTGTATTTAGTCAGGTTTAATACACCATATTGTAAAATAGTCACCTTGTCTTGATTAATGCGCAATAAACCATAACCTAGGAATCGCGTCCCTGGGTCGATGCCTAAGATTATTTTTTCTGAAGTGGAAGTGTTAATTTGCGTCATTAAATCAGCTCATGTTTATTCATCAAATTCCGTCGTTTATTCCTTCTCTTTTTCCCCGTTTTACGTGGACAAAGGAATCTGAACGTCAGATCTATTTAACCTTTGATGATGGACCAACTCCTGAAATTACGGATTTTGTGTTAGAATGCTTAGCAGAATCCCATGCGAAAGCTACTTTTTTCTGTATTGGCAAGAACGCAGCGGCGCATCCTAGTCTACTGGATCGAATTAAATCGGAAGGCCATAGCATTGGAAATCACACGATGAACCATCTAAATGCTTGGTCTGTCGATTTTAATGCCTATCAAGCAGATGTGGAAGCATGTGAGGCAGTTTTCCAAAAACAAGGCATCCAATCTATTGGTTTTCGTCCCCCTTATGGCCGAATCACTAGAAAAATGTACAAAGGCATTCCAAACATCGTTTTATGGTCTGTCTTAACAGGTGATTATAATGCCTCATTGAGCTCTGAAGCTATACTTCAATCTGTATTACCTCTTTTAAAACCTGGAGCCATCGTTGTATTTCATGACAGTGTAAAAGCGGCTCCTCATTTGAAAGTAATTTTACCTGGTATTTTAGCACATTGTACCTCTCAAAAATTAATCTGTTCTGGCTTATGATCGATACTCACGCTCATCTTTATGATGTTCATTTTCAGGAAGATATGCCCTTTCATGTAAAGGAAATTCAAGAAGCAGGTGTAACTGAGGTTTGGTTGCCTAATTGTGATTTAGAATCATGGGCTGACTTAAAGAAATTAAGTGCGACCTATCCTGATTTTGTACTCCCAATGATTGGATTACATCCTACTTATGTTAAAGAAAATTACCTAGCTGAATTAGCTAAATTGAAATCAGAATTAGAGCAAAATAAAGTGGTAGCTATCGGAGAAATAGGCCTTGATTATTATTGGGATACCACCTTCGCTGCGGAACAAATGGATGCCCTACAACAGCAATGCCATTGGGCTTTAGAAAAGGGCTTATGGGTAGATATTCATTGCCGCAAAGCGTATGCAGACTTAATAAAGACATTTAAATTACCTGAATTCAAGGAATTAAGAGGTATTATTCATTGCTTTTCTGGCGATGCTAGAGAAGCAAAGGTTTTAACTGATTTAGGCTTTTTATTAGGGATAGGTGGAGTAATTACCTACAAGAATACTACGTTGTTTCAAGATATTAAAGATATACCACTTAGCCATATCGTATTAGAAACAGATGCTCCTTATTTAAGTCCGGTGCCATTTAGAGGAAAACCTAATTCTCCTAAAAATATCCCCCTCATAGCACAAAAATTAGCAGATTTATTCGAAATCACTTTAACAGAATTGGTTCAACAAACGAATCAAAATGCGAATAAGTTAAAGGCTACCTCAGGTTATTAATCAAACCTTTCATTTGATCATCCCAAGATAGGATCGCTTGTTTTAATCGGATAACGAC
>JBJOIV010000113.1:0-6003 GCA_046046955.1 Bacteroidota bacterium
CAAAATCCCTTCGACGGCACTACCCGCATCAGGTTCAATGGGTATAATCTCAGCCTTTTTTAGGGGCACCCCTTTTTGTAGATGCACAAAGATACAAAATTTCCTACCTTTGCAAGCCCTACGTAAATTTTGTAGGGAATTTTTGCACGTATGATCGTCAAAGAATTTCTCAGTATCTACCAGAACGATGGAATTGTCCAAAGCATTTCTGACAAGATAACTACGTCCAAACCGGGCGAATCCCTCCACCTAAAAGGCCTCTGCGGCTCCCTCGACACGGTTTTAATGTCTGCTCTCTTGAAGGAGAAGGAGCCATTTCTCATCATTTGCGAGGAAAAAGAGGAGGCACAGTATATCTATAATGACCTGCAGGCACTCATCGGCGACACGGCTGTGATCCTATTCCCGATGTCCCACAAGAAACCCTACGAATGGGAGGAAGTGGACAACGCGAATGTCTTGTTGCGAGCTGAAGTGCTAAATATTTTGAGTAATTATTCCGGCCAAAGCCTTGCCATCGTCTCCTACCCCGCGGCGATGACCGAGAAGGTGATTAACCGAAAGTCTTTAGTAAAAAACACCCTATCCATCCGGGTAGGTGATAAAATCGACCGCAATTTTGTAGCAGAAACGCTAAATGAATACGATTTCGAACGGACGGATTTCGTTTACGAAGCGGGCCAATATTCTGTAAGGGGTGGCATTTTAGATGTGTTCTCCTACGCGGCGGAATATCCTTATCGACTTGATTTCTTCGGCGATGAGGTCGAAAGTATTCGAACTTTCCACCCGGAAACCCAGCTTTCCATTCAATCCGTTTCTGCGATGCACCTCATCCCTGATGTGCAGACGAAGCTGGTTCAGGAAACGCGGGAATCCTTTTTTACCTTCTTGCCGGAAAACACGAAGATCTGGATCAAAGATTTGAGCATCCTGAGCGATGTGTTGACGGAGAATTTTGAGAAAGGTACGATGGTCTACGAAGTCAATTCTTCTTCGGATATCAATCTATTGAACAAACCAGAGGAGCGTTGGGAAACCGCAAAAACGATCAAAAAATCGTTGCAGGGATTTGTCTGTGTGGAGTTTGGCAAACGATCCCATCTGAAAAATTCCGAGACCCTTGTTTTCCCTTCGAAGAATCCGGGGGCCTTCCAAAAAGACTTCGAACGGCTCGCCACCACCCTATTAGACAATCAAACCCACGGGTTTCACAATATAATCAGTTCGGAATCACCACGGCAATTAGAACGCCTAGAGGTGATTTTTAACGAAATTAATACGAGTATTCAGTTCAAACCTTTGCAAATTTCACTTCGCGAAGGCTTTGTGGACGAGCAAACGAAGGTAGCCTTTTACCCAGATCACCAGTTGTTCGAGCGTTACCACCGCTACAAGGAGAAGAACAAGTTCTCAAAGAACAAGGCCTTGACATTAAAGGAATTACGTTCCCTTCAGGTGGGCGATTTCGTGACTCACATTGATTATGGAATCGGACGTTTTGCGGGGTTAAACTTAGTAGAAACGGCAAATGGAGAGCAGGAAGTCATTCGATTGATCTACCGTGACGACGATGTCTTGTCGGTTTCCATCCATTCTTTGCACAAGATTTCGAAGTATTCTGGAAAAGAAGGTGCCCCTCCGTCGATGTCGAAATTGGGCTCGCCGGATTGGGATAACAAGAAGTCGCGGGTGAAGAAACAGGTAAAGGATATTGCCAAAGAGCTCATTTCCCTCTACGCCAAGCGCAAAAACGCACCAGGTTTTGCCTTTTCTCCGGACACCTACCTTCAAGCGGAGCTTGAATCTTCCTTCCTATACGAGGATACGCCGGATCAAGCCAAGGCTACGATCGACGTGAAGGCAGACATGGAGAAACCGCATCCAATGGATCGCTTGGTATGTGGAGACGTAGGTTTTGGAAAAACGGAAATCGCCATCCGCGCTGCCTTCAAGGCCGTAGCGGATTCGAAGCAAGTGGCTGTCCTAGTACCTACGACCGTCTTAGCGATGCAACATTACCGTACGTTCCATGATCGCCTCGCAGCTTTTCCTTGCAAAGTGGAATACGTGAATCGCTTTAAGTCGACGAAACAAATCAACGAAACCCTGGCCCGCGTGGCGAGTGGGGAAACAGATATTTTAATAGGCACTCACCGTTTAGTGAATAAGGACGTGCTTTTTAAGCGCTTAGGCTTGATGATCATTGATGAAGAGCAGAAGTTTGGGGTGAAGGTCAAAGACCGCCTAAAAGAAATGCGTGTCGACGTGGACGTGTTAACCTTAACGGCTACACCGATTCCTAGAACTCTACATTTCTCCTTAATGGGCGCCCGCGATTTAAGTATCATCGCCACACCTCCGCCAAACCGACAGCCAGTTGAGACGAAACTAGTAGTCTTATCTGATGAAATATTGCGTGATGGGGTAAGAGAAGAAATTAGCCGAGGAGGACAAGTTTTCGTGGTATATAACCGAATCGGTGAACTCGAAAGCATCGCAAACCGCATCTTGCGCCTAGTCCCAGATGCAAAAATTGCGGTGGCTCATGGCCAAATGGAGGGTGACCAGCTAGAGAAAATCATGATGGGCTTCATCGAGGGCCATTACGATGTACTCGTTGCGACGAACATCATCGAATCTGGTCTAGACATCCCGAACGCGAATACGATCTTCATTTTAAATGCAAACAACTTCGGACTCTCTGATCTGCACCAAATGCGGGGTCGCGTAGGTCGCTCGAATAAAAAGGCCTATTGCTACCTGGCAACCCCTTCGCTAGCGAATTTAACGAGCGATGCGCGCAAGCGTCTCAGTGCTTTGGAGGAATTCTCTGATCTAGGCGACGGTATCAAAGTAGCGATGCGCGACCTCGATATTCGGGGTGCCGGAAACTTACTAGGAGCTGAGCAAAGTGGCTTTATTAATGATTTAGGCTACGATATGTACCACAAGATCCTCGATGAGGCAGTTCAGGAGTTGAAGGAAAATGAGTTCAGAAAGCTCTTCGAAGTCGATTTAGAGCAAGTCGCTGAAATGCTGAAAGTGGATTGCACTATCGAAACCGATTTGCGCGTGTTGATTCCAGAAGAATATGTGATGAGCATCTCGGAGAGACTAGCACTTTACACACGATTGGATGAAATTGAAGACGAGGAAACGCTGGCTGTATTTATTAAGGAGATCAAGGACCGTTTTGGCGATTTACCTCAAGAGGTGAACGACATGATTGAATTAGTGAAGTGTAGATGGAAGGCTCAGGTTTTGGGAATTGAAAAAATTCTATTGAAAAACAATATTCTGAAGTTCCATTTCGTTTCTTCGGAGTCTGCTCGACCACTCGATCAAAGCCTCATTGTAAAAGTCATTTCGTTTGTGAATAACAAAAAGGGACTTTGCCAACTAAGAGAAAAAGCAGGAAAAATGATTCTACAAATCGACAAGGTGAGTAGTATTCAAGAATTAAATACTATTTTAGTGGATATTTTAGGGTAATTAATACCTTTGTTAATTGATTCTATATTAAAGGAATATAAATGCGTACGAAATTAAGATTGATCCTAGGAGTGCTTAGCTGTGTGTTTTTACTCACTTCTTGCCCTAGCGGACTAAAGAACGGTAATCCTAACAGCCTTAAAGTGGGTAAAAAATCCACTGTGACAGGTTTAGCTTACAATAGCAAAAAAGGCGGTTTCCAAGTCAACAAATCCTACAAAGGACCTATTGTAGGCCCTAATTTAGTGTTTATTGAAGGTGGACGTGTGACCTTGGGTGGAGGAGAAGAGGATGTGATGAAGCGCAATGATAACCGCCAGCGTACCGTAACGATTCAATCCTTTTACATGGATGAAACGGAAATTGCGAACTTGCACTATTTAGAATATTTAGATGCGATTAAGCGTGATTCTACGCTAAATGCCTATACCGCAGCCCTTCCAGATACCACGGTTTGGTTAGATGAATTAGCTTACAACGATCCCTATGTGACGCATTATTTACGTCACCCAGGCTTCCGAATGTACCCATTAGTGGGTGTTACCTGGAAACAAGCGAATGATTATGCGGCTTGGAGAACGGCAGTTGTGAATAAAAATGTGGCTTTCCCGAAAGGAAAACCTAGAAACCGTAAGAATCCAGTGGCTAACATGGAGTCTGGTTTAATTTTACCGGAATACCGTTTGCCTACGGAGGCTGAGTGGGAATATGCAGCGAAAGCCATGATCGGTACGCAGCAAGAAGATGAAAACCAAGAAAATCAGCGTATTTACCCTTGGGATGGGCCTTCGATGCGCCAGCCTTTCGGGAGAACACGTGGCCAAATGCTTGCGAATTACAAGCGTGGTCGTGGTGATTACTCTGGTTTAGCAGGCCGCTCAAACGATGGCGCGATGATCACTGCGGAGGTTTATTCGTATCCAGCGAATGATTTCGGTCTATACAATATGGCCGGTAACGTAAACGAATGGACAATGGACACCTACCGTCCGTTGACCTTAGATGACGTGAGTGATTTAAACCCGGCGCGTCGCAACGAAGCACAGGATCCGGCAAAATTATACGACAAAGGAAATTCCTTGATTAATGATAATGCCAAAGTCTACAAAGGCGGCTCTTGGGCAGACGGACCGTATTGGTTATCTCCAGGCACGCGTCGTTATTTAGACAAAGACGTATCATCGTCTAGCATTGGTTTCCGTTGCGCGATGTTCGCTCCAGGAAAACCAACGAAGCGATAAGTAAACCTCATTTTAAAGCAGCCAGTGCTAGGAAAGACAATTTCCCCGTGCTGGCTGCTTTAATTTTAGCCCCTGCTGCTAAAAATGTCGCTCCCGTGGTCATCGTATCATCCACCAGCAAAATCCGCAAGCCATCCAGCGCTTCCGGCTTCAAGACCTCAAAAACCTCCTCCAGCGTCGCATAGCGCTCCGCCCGATTCAATCCGATCAAAGAAGTGACTTGTTTGTTTCTCACTAAATTATCCTCCATTAAAGGAATTCCCGACTCACGTGCGATCCCATTGGCAATGCAAGCCGCCTGGTTATAGCCCCGCTCTCTTCTCCGAGAAGGATGCAAGGGCATCGGGATAATCACATCATACTCCTGTCGTGTGAATGACCTGCCTATACAAGCCCCCAGATACTCCCCTAGTTTCTGATGACCCTTGTATTTTATCTGATGTAACAAATGTTGCACCTTCCCACCTTCTGAAAACAAGAAATAGGCATGCACCCGATCGTATTCGATCAGGCCATCGAGCTTGTGAGATATCCAATTCGGCTGTTCTAGGAATAATCCGGGCTTAGGCAGTTCGAATCGACAGGCGGTACAAAGCATTATTTCCGAGCGAATTAGCACCTGATCGCAAGCAAAACAACATTTGGGATAAAGTAATTGTAAAAAGCTCGTAATCATCTTGAAAAAACTTTTGTATTTAATTAAGTTTCAGTAATTTTGCACCCCTAAAAGAGAACCTAAAACGAAATCAACAAAAGATGTTGTCCAAGTTCTTGATAAAGAAAAAAGAGTCTAAAAAAATAGTTCATAATTAACCTTTTAAAATGGCACGCGATTTAAAATTCACTAGAAACATCGGTATTGCTGCGCACATTGATGCGGGTAAAACCACCACTACGGAACGTATCCTGTATTATGCAGGGGTGTCCCACAAAATCGGTGAGGTACACGATGGTGCGGCAACAATGGACTGGATGGAGCAAGAGCAAGAGCGTGGTATCACGATCACTTCAGCTGCAACTACAGTAGGTTGGAAATACCGCGATCAAGATTACCACATCAACATTATCGATACTCCAGGTCACGTTGACTTTACAGTAGAGGTAAACCGTTCTTTACGTGTATTAGATGGTCTAGTATTTTTATTCTCTGCCGTTGATGGTGTTGAGCCTCAATCAGAGACTAACTGGCGTTTAGCGAATAACTACAACGTAGCACGTATTGGTTTCGTTAACAAAATGGACCGTTCAGGTGCTGATTTCTTAAACG
>JBJOIV010000114.1:0-6003 GCA_046046955.1 Bacteroidota bacterium
ATTTCACCCTATCTATTTTTTTGGCAAGCATCAGTAGAAGTAGAAGAAATGAATGATAAAAAGCACCTCATCGTCAATAAAAAAATCATCCGAGAAATGGAAAAAGATGTCGATTTTGGGATGAGTTACTCCGGATTCGTGATGTATTTTATCATTTTAACGACTGGAACTGTATTATACTCTAGCGGAATACACCAGATTGAAACGGTAGAACAAGCTGCCATGGCATTAAAGCCTTTAGCAGGAGATATGGCCTACTTATTGTTTGCTATAGGAATTATTGGAACTGGATTAATTGCCATTCCGGTGTTGAGCGGTTCATTGTCTTATATCTTCACGGAGACATTTGGCTGGGAGAAAGGATTAAATAAAAAGTTTCACGAAGCAAAAGGATTTTATTTCATCATTGGGCTATCCCTATTTTTAGGATTATCCTTAAATTATGTTGGCATTTCTCCTATTGATGCCTTGATTTACACCGCAATTCTCTATGGTTTAACGGCTCCAATCCTGATAGCGATCATATTGCATATCGCGAATAACAAGGAAGTGATGGGGGAACATACAAACAGTTTGATCGTCAATATTTTAGGCGTATTAGCCTTCTTCATAATGACTGCAGCGGCTGTAGTATTGGTTTATTTACAATTTTGGGGATAAAAAAACCATACTCTTTTATCAAGAGTATGGTAAAAAAAAGAGTGGACCAGCATGGGCTCGAACCATGGACCCCCTGATTATGAGTCAGATGCTCTAACCAACTGAGCTACAAGTCCGCATTGTACATCCCATTATAGGAATTCAATGTGGTACAAAATTAAGGAATACTAACCTTTTTAGCTAAATTTCGGAAAAGAATATCCCATGTACCCGACTAAAATTATTAATGATCCGATTTATGGTTTTATTAAAATCAATAATCCATTAATTCTAGAGCTCATTGATCATCCTTATTTTCAGCGACTTAAGCGAATCAAACAATTAGGTTTAGCGGAGTTTGTCTATCCAGGTGCACACCACACCCGTTTTCATCATGCTTTAGGTGCGATGCATCTCATGGATCAAGTATTGGATAATTTAAAAGCTAAGGGGTATTCCATTTCCGCAGAGGAACGCGAAGGCGCGGAAATTGCTATTCTTTTGCATGATATTGGGCATGGTCCTTTCTCACATGTATTAGAATACACTTTATTAAATGAAGTGAAACATGAGGATGTCTCTACCCTATTAATGGCAAAATTGAACAAACATTTTAAAGGTCGTTTAAATCTAGCCATTGACATTTTTGAGAATAAATATCCCCGTAAATTTTTCCATCAATTAGTCTCTTCGCAATTAGATGTAGACCGTTTAGACTATTTAAGCCGTGATTCCTTTTACACCGGTGTACGTGAAGGGTTCATTGGTTCTGAGCGTCTATTAAGCATGATGGATTTGAATAATGAACAATTAGTCATTGAAGAAAAAGGAATCTATTCTACCGAGAACTTCCTGATGGCAAGACGTTTAATGTATTGGCAAGTCTACCTACATAAAACGGCTATTGCAGCGGAGACGATGTTAATTCAAATATTAAGAAGGGCGAAATTTTTATTTTCTGAAGGCCAAAAGCTTACTTGTTCTGGCCCCCTAAAAACATTCTTAAAACAGACCCATACTTGGGAGGAATTTTCGACGAAAGAGAACTTATTGATAGCATTTACAGAATTAGATGATCATGATGTATGGGCAGCCATCAAAGAGTGGAAGAATTCGAGTGATAAAATATTAAGGCACTTGTGTACACACTTTTTGGCCAGAAAATTATTCACCTGTAAATTAGGCTCTCAACCGATTCCTAAGGCAAAAAGACTGGAAATCGAAGAGAATATAAAACGAGAATACGGTATAAGCGACGAAGAATTATCCTACTTCGTTATTGAAGGTTCTACATCAAATGCTGCCTATGTTCAGGGCGATAATACGATCAAAATGGTCGACAAACAAGGACAAGTTGTCGAGTTACTCGAAGCATCAGATTTACCGACCATCCAAGCATTAAGTAAGATTGTAAAAAAATACTATTTTTGTTGTCCAAAGAGCGTATATTTGCAAGGAGAATTGAGCTAATGGATATTCTCTTCGCATCTATTAAACATCGTTTGCCGAATGAAATTTACTGTTGACCAAATAGCCCAATTAATTCAAGGTACAGTAGATGGCGATGGATCAGCAATTATTACGACGTTTAACAAGATAGAGGAAGGGCAAGAAGGCAGTATATCTTTCTTAGCTAATCCTAAATACGAATCCTTTCTTTATCAATCTAAAGCTTCAGCTATCATTATAGCTAACGATTTAGTATTAAAAGAAAAGCCTTTAGCTACCTTAATCAAGGTAAAAGACCCCTACTTTGCCTTCACTATTTTACTTCAAAAATACCAGGAGTTCACAAGCATAAAAGAGACAGGGATTCAACAACCTAGCTTTATCGAACAGACGGCAGAAGTAGGCAAAGAAGTATATTTAGGCACATTTTCTAGCGTAGGTGCTGGCTCTAAAATAGGTGATAATACCTACGTAGCCGCTCATGTGACGATTGGGAAAAATGTACGAATTGGTACTGATTGTGTCATCTACCCGGGTGTAGTGATATATAACGATACTGTCATTGGGAATTCTTGTACAATTCATTCGAATGCTGTAATTGGATCCGATGGATTCGGTTTTGCACCACAAGCAGATGGAACTTTCACCACCATCCCTCAATTAGGGAACGTGGTTTTAGAAGATGGTGTTAGTGTAGGTGCGAATACAACCATCGACAGAGCTACCATGGGATCGACTTTAATTAAAAAAGGAGTTAAAATAGATAACCTAGTTCAAATAGCGCACAATGTGGAGGTAGGAGAAAATACAGCCATAGCAGCACAGACAGGCGTATCAGGTTCTACTAAAATAGGCAAAAACTGCCTTATCGGTGGCCAAGTGGGTGTCGCTGGGCACATCAGTATTGCAGATAAAACGATTGTTACTGCCCAATCGGGAGTAACTAAAACGGTCCGTAAAGAAGGCCAAATTTTAGGAGGTACACCGGCATCTCCTAACAGTGAATATTTAAAGCGCAACGCTTTATTGCGCCAACTGCCGGACTTATTAAAACGATTAGACTCTTAATAACGCGTATGAACAATAAGCAACATACCATTACCAAGGCTGTAACACTTACAGGTGTTGGTTTACATACTGGCGTAGTTGCCAATCTTACTTTTTTACCTGCTCCGGCCAATCACGGGATTAAATTTCAGCGTGTGGACTTACCAGGGCAACCGATCGCAGATGCGGATGTTGATTATGTAGTGGATACATCGCGAGGAACAACTATTGAACATAATGGCGCTCGTATTAATACCGTTGAGCACGTTTTAGCGGCATTGGTTGGGTTAGAAGTAGATAATATCCTTATCCAATTAGACGGACCAGAACCTCCAATTATGGATGGTAGTTCCATCAAATTTGTAGAGGCATTAAAGGATGCCATTTTAGTAGAGCAAGATGCCCACCGCAAATTTTTCGAATTAACGGAAGAAGTACGTTACAAAGATTTAGAAAATGGTATTGAATTAGCTGCTTTGCCGCTGAACGATTACCGCATGGCCGTAATGGTTGATTATAATTCCAAATTTTTATCGAGCCAACATGCTAATTTAAGTCACGTTTCACAGTTTGAAAAAGACTTCTCAATGTGCCGTACTTTTTGTTTTGTACATGAGTTAGAGGTTTTGTACAAAGCGGGATTAATCAAAGGTGGTGACCTGAATAATGCCATTGTCATCGCGGATAAAGATTATTCAGAATCAGAATTAGCCCATCTATCAGAAGTATTAGGAAAGCCGAAAATCTCCGTTTCAAAAGAAGCTGGAATCCTAAATAACACAAATCTTCATTTTAACAATGAAATGGCACGCCATAAATTGTTAGACCTTATGGGTGATTTGGCCCTTGTGGGAAGACCTATCAAGGCTCAAATATTAGCTTCTCGTCCAGGTCACGCCTCAAACGTGGAACTGGCTCGTAAGATTAAGAAGTTAATGTTAGATTCTGAAAAGAATAAGGTGCCTGTCTACGATCCTAAGCAGCCTCCAATTTTCACTCACGAGCGTGTTTATGAGTTATTACCGCATCGTTATCCTTTCCAAATGATTGATAAAATCATTTATTTAGATGATACAAGCGTTGTGGGTGTAAAAAATGTGACCATGAATGAGAATTATTTCATGGGGCATTTTCCAAACAATCCAGTAATGCCAGGTGTTATGCAAGTGGAAGCGATGGCTCAGACAGGTGGAATTCTTGTTTTAAGTTCTGTTGAGGATCCTGAAAATTATTGGCCTTATCTAGTAGGTATTGAGAATTGCCGTTTTAGAAAAAGCGTTATTCCAGGCGATACCATTATCTTTAGATGCGAGTTACAAGCTCCTATCCGTAGAGGAATCGCTAAAATGACTGGTAAAGCCTATGTGGCAGGTCAAGTTGTATGTGAAGCAGAAATGACTGCTAGTTTAGTTCGTAAGTCCTAAGGTTTATTATAATATGATTCATCAATTAACTCATATTGATCCAAAAGCTAAGATTGCAGCGAATGTTAGCATTGATGCTTTTACTTCTATACATGAAGATGTAGAAATTGGTGAAGGATCATGGATCGGGTCTAATGTGACCATTTATCCAGGTGCTCGTATAGGAAAAAATGTCCGCATTTTTCCTGGTGCTGTTATTTCCGCTATTCCTCAGGATTTAAAATTTGGAGGGGAAATGACAACGGCAGAAATCGGAGACAATTCTACCATTAGAGAATGTGTCACGATCAACCGAGGAACATCTGACAAGTTGAAAACTGTGATAGGTAAGAATTGCCTAATCATGGCCTATGTTCACGTAGCACACGACTGTTTTATTGGTGATAATTGTATTCTTGCAAACTCTGTCCAAATGGCAGGGCACGTAACGGTAGGAGATTTTGCCATTATTGGCGGATCCTCAGCTATTCATCAATTCGCGACTATTGGAGCCCATGTTATGATTTCCGGAGGCTCATTAGTAAGAAAAGATGTGCCTCCGTTCACTAAGTCAGGAAGAGAGCCTTTAAGCTATGCGGGGATTAACTCAGTTGGTCTTCGTCGTCGCAATTATAGCGATGAACAAATAAATAACATTCAAGAAGCCTATCGTTACCTTTATTTAAAAGGTTTAAATACGAATGCCGCTTTAGAAGAGATCGCCACGCAATTACCAAATTCACCTGAAGTAAACGAAATCCTAGATTTTGTTAAAAATTCAGAGCGAGGTATCATGAAAGGATAATCTGAATGGAAATTCTTGCTCAAAACATCTCAAAAAAGTTTAGACAAGAATATGTCATTAAACAATTCAGCTACCAATTCAAGGCTGGAAATTCCTATGCCATAACAGGGCCTAATGGCTCAGGTAAATCAACTTTACTTCAACTCTTAGCGCAATATACTTTACCCAATTCAGGCAAAGTGGAGATGCAACAAGTAGAAGCTGAAAATGTGTATTCACAAATTACCTATGCTGCGCCTTACGTGGAATTAATTGAGGAATATACCTTAGTTGAGCATTTAGAATTGTTAAAAAAAAACCAGTACCTCCCCTTTTCCATCAACATTGAATATTTTGAGAAGTTCATTGAACTTAGTCCTGACAGGCATAAATCCATCAAGAATTATTCTTCTGGTATGCGCCAAAAAATCAAATTGGGATTTGCTTTATTGTCAGATAGGCCCGTTTTATTATTAGACGAACCCACGACTAATTTTGATGAAACAGCAAAAAAATGGTTTTTTGACCGACTCAATGGACAGAAAGAAAAGTTAGTCATTATTGCTTCGAATGAAGCTAGAGAAATTGAATTCTGCTCTCACAGAATTTCAATTCAAGATTTTAAATAATACGACTCATTCGAATTCGTATGGCGCCCCATAAGACGAGCAAAAATCCACT
>JBJOIV010000115.1:0-5680 GCA_046046955.1 Bacteroidota bacterium
TGTAAATATACCACATCTCGCCATTTTTTCCGTTCGATAAAAGATTTTAAATCAAAAGGTGACAATATGTCACAAAAGGCTTTGGCAATCTAAAATGGCATATTCCTTGTATAAATGCTCACAAAATATTTAAAAATAATCATGGGAAAAATTATTGGAATTGACTTAGGAACCACCAACTCATGTGTGGCGGTAATGGAAGGGAACGAGGCAGTCGTTATTGCAAACTCAGAAGGTAGACGTACGACTCCATCGATCGTTGCATTTTTAGAGAACGGCGAACGTAAAGTAGGAGATCCTGCAAAAAGACAAGCGATTACAAATCCACAAAACACGATTTCATCTGTGAAGCGATTCATGGGTAAAAAATACTCAGAAGTAAGCTCTGAATTAAAAACGATTTCTTACTCAGTAGAGCAGGGAAACAATGACACTCCACGTGTTCGTATCGGTGATCGTTTATACACACCTCAAGAGATTTCAGCGCAGATTTTGACAAAAATGAAGCAAACAGCTGAGGACTATTTAGGCCAAACAGTAACAGAAGCCGTTATCACGGTTCCAGCTTACTTTAACGATGCAGAACGTCAAGCGACTAAAGAGGCAGGTCAAATCGCTGGTTTAGAAGTAAAACGTATCATCAACGAGCCTACAGCAGCTGCTTTAGCATACGGTGTAGACAAAGGTGGTAAAGACATGAAAATCGCTGTATTCGACTTAGGTGGCGGTACATTCGACGTTTCAGTACTTGAATTAGGGGATGGTGTATTCGAAGTAAAATCGACTGACGGTGATACGCACTTAGGTGGTGACGACTTTGACCAAGTGATTATTAACTGGTTAGCAGAAGAATTCATCGCTGACGAAAACATCGACTTACGTAAAGATCCAATGGCTTTACAACGCTTAAAAGAAGCGGCTGAAAAAGCGAAGATCGAATTAAGCTCGAGTGCTTCTACAGAAATCAACTTACCGTACATTATGCCGGTAGATGGTATTCCGAAACACTTAGTACGCTCATTAACGCGTGCTAAATTCGAGCAAATCGCTGATAGCTTAATCCAACGTACCTTAGAACCTTGTAAGCGTGCGATGAAAAACGCAGGTTACACGAACTCTGATATCGATGAGGTCATCTTAGTAGGTGGTTCAACACGTATTCCACGTATTCAGGAGGAAGTAGAAAAATTCTTTGGCAAAAAGCCTTCAAAAGGAGTAAACCCAGATGAGGTAGTTGCGATCGGAGCTGCTATCCAAGGTGGTGTATTAACAGGAGAAGTGAAAGACGTTCTTTTATTAGACGTAACACCTCTTTCTTTAGGTATCGAAACAATGGGTGGTGTGTTCACGAAATTGATCGAAGCAAACACAACTATTCCTACGAAGAAGTCGGAGACATTCTCAACGGCGGCGGATAACCAACCTTCAGTGGAATTAAACGTACTTCAAGGAGAGCGTCCAATGGCGAAAGATAATCGTTCATTAGGTCGTTTCCACTTAGATGGTTTACCGCCAGCACAACGTGGTGTACCTCAAATCGAAGTAACTTTTGATATCGATGCAAATGGTATCTTAAACGTATCTGCGAAAGACAAAGGAACAGGTAAGGAGCAAAAAATCCGTATCGAGGCTTCTAGTGGCTTGACAGATGAGGATATCGAGAAGATGCGTAACGAAGCGAAAGCAAACGAAGCATCAGATAAATTAGAAAAAGAAAAAGTAGAAAAAGTAAACCAAGCGGATGCCTTGATTTTCCAATCAGACAAGCAATTGAAAGAATACGGTGAGAAATTATCGGAAGGAAATAAAACGGCGATCGAAGGTGCTTTAGCTGAATTAAAAGTGGCACATGCTTCACAAGATTTAGCGGGTATCGATGCAGGTTTAGAAAAATTAAACGCAGCTTGGACAGCAGCATCTCAAGAGATGTATGCAGCAGGTGCTGGCGCTGAAGGTGGAGAGCCTACAGCAAATGCAGATGCGAATGGTTCTGACGGCGGCGCGGAAGATGTTTCTTTCGAAGAAGTAAAATAAGCCTAAGCGGTAAAATTAAAAGCCCGGTCTATCACTAGATCGGGCTTTTTTTTATTCCACATCTCTAATCTTTACTCTATAATCTATAATCTATTTTGCACAATTCCATCCCACAACTTAAGTCTAACCTGTAATGATTCAACGGCAGCTTGCGTAGCACGTGCCCATTTTTCCTCCTCATCACCGCACAGATAATCCATCATGCGATATGCTAATTCACTGTGATGACCACCGTCGACTTCAATGTGACGCTCTAGGTAATAAACTAAGGTTTCTACCTTCTCCGGCGCATCTCTTTTCAATTGATCCACAATCACTTGGAACATTTCAGGGATAATGTCTTCTCTTCCAAAAGTAAAGATGGCAGCCACCTCCTCAGGAGTTCTATTTTGAATCGCAGAAAAAGTAAAGCTTAAAAATTGCTTCACAGACTCCGGAATAGACGCCTTAGGTATGGCTAAAAGTAATTCATCTAAACTTGCATACGTTCTCAACTCTTGTAGAAAAGGAGAGGGCATGAAAGACAATTCTTCCATGGCACGTAAATAAAGCTCAAAATGACTGATATAGACACCATTTTGGTCTACATCCGACTCTTCACCTAAAACAATTTCATTGATTAGGTAGCGAACTTCAGCGGGACCTTTTGGATTCCAAGGAAGTTCAACGCAAGTAAATTCTTGCTGTAACTTCTTAACTAGGGACATAAAATCCCAAACAGCAAAAACGTGATGCTGCATAAACACCTCTAATTCAGCTGGACTTTGAATGAAGGAATTAATCGGATGTTGAACTAATGCCTCTCGTAGGGGCGCAATCGTATTTTTTAGGCGGTCTATTTGTGTACTCATATTATTCGTGGATAGCTCGATCACGTAGATGTAGTCGCTGTCCGTTTCTATTGTTTTTTAATGATAAAATCTCGGCCATAATAGAGATCGCAATCTCTTCTGGGCCTTCAGCACCTAAATCTAATCCAATGGGAGTAGCGATAGGTAATTGTGTAACTAAATCTTCTTCAAAATGGTTTTGAAGCTTTTCAAATCTTTTCTTTGGTCCTAAAATTCCTACATAAGTAGGTTTTATAGGCAATTCAATTAGCCGTTGCAAAATCTTCACATCCTTATCTAAATCGTGGGTCATCATCACGACATAATCGGAGTTTTTTATCGTCCCAAAATCCTCATAACTAGAACGTCCATTAACAGGCAAATTAGCCTTCATTTTAGACAAAATACCCACCCAATTCACACGCCAAGACAATAGAGCGGCTTGTTGAATAAAAGCATATGAATCAAACTGATTCCCAAAAAGCCATACCGTCATCGGTGCTGGTAAATATTCAGTGAAGGTGTCCTCTACCCATTTACTTGGATAGGATTCTTCCGCTACTTCTAGCGAAATTTGAAAATCTCCAGCAAAACAGATGGATAAAGTATGAGCTACATTTCCTTGAATGTGATCTTCTAAGGCTGTTACAAGCTGATTAATTTGATCTTGGAAGGGATTTATATGAATCTCTATCACACCTTGACATCCCAATCCGATACCTAAAGCAAAAGGATCTTCCTCTCGTGTATCATAGGTAATCGATTTATACTCCTGCGAATAGAGAGCTAATTGGGCTTTCTTCAAAATATCTCCCTCTAAACAACCGCCAGAAATTCCTCCCCACCAATCTCCTTCTTCAGAGATCAACATTCGAGCACCCGGTCTACGATAAGCACTGCCATCTACCTGAACGACTGTCGCTAAGACAAACTTCCTTTCGGACTTTTGTAACTCCTTCACTTGCTGAATAATTTGTATTAATTCTTTCATAGGAGCTGGGGTAATTTTTGAGACAACACTTCACAAAGTATATCTACCTCTTCAGGCGTCGTAAAATAACCCAAACTAAAGCGAGCGCTCGCTAAAGCATCCTCATCAGAATGACCGATAGCTTTCAACACATGTGAAGGAAGTTCAGTCTTGGCATTGCAAGCTGAACCATTTGAAAAAGCAAGTGCATTCAATACCTGAAACATGCGTTCCCAATCAGCACCTTTCAGCGTGAAATTCAAGATGGAGGGTACTGAATTCGTTGGTGTATTTAGAGAATCAGCAGGTATGAAAGTTTTTAGCTTTTCCATAGATGCCTTATAAAAAGCAAATTTCGATAAAAACTCTGGAATTAACTCCATAGCTTTCGCTAAACCAACGATCAACGGCACCGGCAATGTACCTGGTCTTAACCCACGTTCTTGACCGCCACCATAAGAAATTGCTTGAATAGGCTTTCTTGTAATTAATCCACCAATACCTTTAGGTCCATAAATTTTATGTCCGCTAAAGCTTACTAAATGAGGTAAATGAGTCAAATCTAACTCCAGTTTACCTAGAGCCTGTGTCGCGTCCGAATGAAAACAAACGTTCCTATCTTCACAAAGCTTGAGTACGTCCTGATAGGGCAAAACAGATCCTAATTCATTATTTACGAGCATCAAGGAAACTAATGCCGTATCCGGTCTAAACGCTGAGGCTAATTCAGACACTTCTTTTATGTAAGTCACTTCCCAACCCTCATTCTCTAGTGAATGAAAAACCTCTAATACGGCTTTATGTTCTAACAAACTGGTGATAACATGACCTTTCGGTTTACCTTGTAGATAACCTCGTATTCCTAAATTAATTGATTCGGTCGCTCCAGAAGTGAAAACAACCTCAGCTGGCTTTACCTGAAAAAAACTAGCAACGGTGTTTCGCGACTGTTCCACTGCTTCTGATGCTCTCCAGCCATATAAGTGAGAACTAGAGCCCGCGTTGCCAAAAATTTCCGTGAAATAGGGGAGCATAGCCGAAAGCACATCCGGATGAACCGGTGTAGTTGCTGCATAATCAAGATAGATTGGCTGATTCCTCATTCTTTGGCAAATATAGGCATAAAAAAAAACCTCGAAAAATTCGAGGCTCTCTTTATGGTTGAACAGGAATTACTTCAAGTTCTTCACAACTGCTTTGAAAGCTTCTGGGTGATTCATCGCTAAGTCAGCTAAAACTTTACGATTTAAAGTCATTCCAGATTTATTGAATTTACCCATAAACGCTGAGTAAGAAAGACCTTCGATACGAGCTGCTGCATTGATACGTTGGATCCATAAACCACGAAAATCTCTTTTCTTAACTTTACGGTCACGGTATGCATATTGCAAACCTTTCTCTACTTTGTTTTTTGCTACTGTCCAGACATTTTTTCCGCGACCGTAGAATCCTTTTGCTAACTTAAGGATTTTCTTTCTTCTAGCTCTTGAGGCTACGTGATTGACACTTCTTGGCATAATTTTTTGTTTTTTGAAATGAGGCGAATCTATTGATTACTTTTTTAGGCCTTCTTTCTGGTTTAACAATAACTTAAATTCTAATTAAAGACCTAGCATTAAATTAACGCGGTCCATATCAGATGGGTGAACTAAGGTCGCATGAACTAAATTACGCTTTTGCTTAGTTGTTTTTTTAGTTAGGATATGGCTGTGAAAAGCATGTTTACGCTTAATCTTACCAGTTCCCGTTACTTTGAAACGTTTTTTCGCTCCAGAGTTAGTTTTAATTTTTGGCATTGTTTGATAATTATGTAAAAATTAAATTTTGAAATTTGGAATGCAAAAGT
>JBJOIV010000116.1:0-5618 GCA_046046955.1 Bacteroidota bacterium
TCAGCAAACCATTGTTGTAATCCAGATGGACTACTTAAATAAGGGAAAAGCACCTTTGGTGACGCTTTTAACTCATATTCAAATGTATAAGGAGTTTGTGACATATTGAATGAGGATTAAATTACCTGTAAAACTACCTGTGAACAAAGGTATTAACTCTGGGCTAAATCCCAAATCCTGTGCAAAATTAATAAGTATTGTGAAAATATTTGTGTTCTACGGACGGAACGCTTACCTTTGCACCATAATTTGGCGGGGTAGCTCAGATGGTTAGAGCGTTGGATTCATAACCCAAAGGTCGGCAGTTCGATTCTGCTCCCCGCTACTAGAAATCCCTTTATGGGATTTTTTTATGCCTATGAACAAGCCCTCGTTTGATGTAATCTTTATGGAACTGGCTCAGAATCTGGCGCTTCGTTCTCATTGCACCCGTGCTCAAGTGGGTTGCGTTTTAACTAAAGATACCCGTATTATTTCCATCGGTTATAACGGTCCACCAGCTGGAACGCATAACTGTGACGATGAATTTGGCGAAGAAGGTTGTCCTCGCGATTCCAAAGGAAGTTGTTCACTTGCCTTGCATGCAGAACAAAATGCGATTTTATACGCTTCTAAAAACGGTGTTTCTGTCGAAGGATCTACCATTTATGTGACTCTATCCCCCTGCATTTCCTGTGCGCGTATCATTTACAGCATGAAGATTAAAAAAGTGATCTTCTTGAATTCCTATGCTGCCTATAAAGGTTTAGCCTCGGATGAGGGAGTTGATTTCTTGAGGAAGTTTGGGGTGGAAGTTCAATGTTATTCAGATTTATAGCGGCGCTATAAAGCTGAATAACATTGAAATGAGCAAAGTTCAAAGAGCAAAGTTCAAATGTTGGAATCAAAAAAGGCGCTTTAAGCGCCTTTTTTGATGATTATAGGAATGTCAAGTTTCAAAGACCAAAGCAAAAAGATCAAATTTTGAAGCAAAAACATTTCATAAGATATCGCCGGAGGCGAATCCACCTTTGAACTTTGCTCTTTGAACTTTGGTCTTTGAACATTAAAAAAGGGCAAATGCCCTTTTTTAATGTTGCACTCCACCCTCACCGTGCACGTGGCCGTGAGCGATTTCATCTGGAGTCGCTTCTCTGATTTTTAAGATCTTTCCTTGGAACATCAGGGTTTTCTCGGCTAATGGGTGGTTAAAGTCCATAGTCACTGATTCTCCTTCGATCGCAACGACTAAACCTTGCATGCGGTTTCCTTGATCGTCAGTCATCGGGATGAAGTTTCCAATTTGTAGGATATCGTCAGCTGTTTGACCTTCTGCTTGGAAGATGGATTTAGGTAATTGGATGATCGCGTTAGGATCTACATTACCGTATGCGTCTTCAGCGGAGATGCTGAAATCGAAGGTATCGCCTTCGTTTAAGCCCAAAAGGTTCTTTTCAAACGCTTCTGGAAGACCGCTAAGGCCGTGAATGAATACCATTGGCTCTTTTTCGTCTACGATTTCAACTACATCGGGTTGTCCGTTTTCGTCTGGGAAAGCTAATTGGTAAGAAATGAATACAACGTTATTTTGTGCAATTGGCATATTTGAGCTTTTTTTTGCCTGCAAACCTACGGGAAATACTTGAGATATTTTTCCATCCCTTTGGTTTTACCTATTTTTGTTTAAATTAATTTACACATGCAACAAAGCGCTTCTGAGGTTTTAAAGGATATAAAGCAGAAAAAACTGGCTCCTATTTATTTGTTGCATGGCGATGAGCCCTACCTGATTGATCAGTTAGTGGATGCATTTGAAAAGCAGGTGTTGCCGGAGGATCAGCAGAGTTTTAATCAATTTGTACTTTTTGGAAAAGATCATAGTCTAGGGGTTATAATTGCCACGGCGCGACGATATCCGATGATGGCGGAGCGTCAGGTGGTCATTGTGAAGGAAGCGGCCTTTATTGAGGCGATGGCGAAGGCGAAGGAAAATGCGAAGAGTAAGGAGGATGATTTGAAGGTTTGGGAAGAGTATTGTTCAAATCCGACGCCCTCTACCCTGCTGGTTTTAACGGTGAAATCCTTGCTTTCAGATAAGTCTAAGGTGTTTTCTGCCCTGGTGAAGCACGGAGTAATCGTTACTTCGAAAAAGGTTTCGGAGGATAAGTTAGGGGCTTGGTTAGTGGATTATTTAGGCCAAAGAGGGATCAAAATTCAGCCTTCCACCGTCGAATTGATGGTTTCGTATGTAGGTGCTGATTTATCTCGTATGGCACATGAGGCCGATAAATTAGTAGTGAATGTGCCTGCTGGTTCAGAGGTGGGGTCTACTGAGGTAGAAAAATACATCGGGATTAGTCGGGAATACAATTATTTTGAGTTCCAAAAAGCCATTATCCAGCGCAACACCGAAAAGGCACAGAAAATCGCTTTTCATTTTGCTGAAAATACCAAGCAAAACCCAGCAGCACCCATGCTGGTGTTACTTTTTAACTTCTTTTCCAAGGTCTTGCAGGTACACGATGTAGGAAATGTGTCTGATGCAGAGATTTCAAAGCTCATCGGTGTGAACCCTTATTTCGTGCGAGATTACACGACAGCGGCAAGAAATTACCCTTTGGCGAAGGTAGTGCGCATTATTGAAGCCATTAAAAATGCAGATTTGAAAGTAAAGGGAGTGATTGGTAGCGCGGAAACGGATCGCGAGATTATTTTGGACTTAAGCTTCCAAATCTTACACCTCTAGTTAATAGGCAGAAAATCATCTTCCTTCACATAGCCTTGCTGATTTTCAATCAAGCTATACACCCAAATGTCTCGGTTAAACCAATAGTTGATTCGGTTCCCCTTCTTTAATAAGCGTTCCACAGGAGCTGCGGAAGAGGGAAAGTCGCGCATGTAGGACTTGTCTTTGGTAATGATCCCATAATTTAAGAAACCTGGGAAATTAGCAAAAAGGCCAATAAACACGATGTAGAGAATTAAATATGTGAATTGACTGCTTCGAATACTTTTTTTCTGAAACACGTAGTAGGTCAAAACACCAGCAACATAGAGGGTAATCAGCAGTAAGAATCCGATAATCCAGGCGAAATACTTAAAGTATAACCAATAGATTTGATCCCAAATACTCATCTTAAAGCCATTCAAGCCCTGCTTCTCTCCTATTTCCTCTAGTCGTTTCGAGATTTCTGGTCTGGCATTCGTCGCCTGAATGCTAGATAAATAGTATAATTCTTTCAGCCAGTCGTTTTTTACTTTCGCGATGTAGGCTAGTTTTAATTTAATATTTTCTGAATCCTGTGGTTTGGTCTTTAAATGAGAGACGTAAATTTTCTCCGCACTCAAAAGTCTATTCGCTTTAAACAAAGAATCTGCTAATGCGAGTTGATTTCTATCTATTTGGCTATAAGCCCTTTGGCCAAAAGCCAAAAGAAAAATAAAGAGAAATGTAATTTTATTTAGACGAATGACTTGCATTATTTAAAAAAGGGTGCTAGTTTTGCACCGCAATAAGGGGAAAAAGTTACTCTTTTGCAAACGAAGGTCAACCAGTGGTTGAACTTCCTTTCGGTTCCAGAGTGGACCATTTTACATATACAATCTTCGGATTGAATGATTCCGTAGCTCAGTTGGTAGAGCAATACACTTTTAATGTATGGGTCCTGGGTTCGAATCCCAGCGGGATCACTTCTAAAAAAAAGCCTCAGAGAAATCTGAGGCTTTTTTTTGTCCTTACGGAATCATCCAAGAATTCACCCCCTTTTCATAATCAAAGTAAGACCTGCGATGCCCTGCATGATTCAACCATAACCAATCGATGGATTGAACGTGGATGGAGACAATGCCAAAGTTTTCGTAACCCACTTCACTTTCTGCTAGCGTAAAGTTCTCTTGTTCGATGTCTTCCGTTAGTCCACTAGTAGACTCCTCCGTATAACTAGATGGACTGAAGAGTGTTAAATAACATTTTCTACTCGATAAAGAGGTCTTTTGCCAGGCTTCGGCTGTAATTTCATTCGTATGATGTAATACTGCTTTTCCTTT
This sequence comes from Bacteroidota bacterium, assembly GCA_046046955.1. Taxonomy (GTDB): domain Bacteria; phylum Bacteroidota; class Bacteroidia; order Cytophagales; family Spirosomataceae; genus Aquirufa. The sequence goes on from JBJOIV010000116.1 coordinate 4,027, forward strand.
GACCCGTAGCTGAATCCGGTCTACCGCATCATAAAATAAGGCTGAAATGGAGGGGTTTTGGGATAATTCTTGCCACTTCGGGCTTCGAATATCGGTATGGAAGCGTAATTCTCGTTCCGTAGGTAATGTTTTACGCAATACTACCGTACGCAAACTCACGTCGCCCTGGTGAAGCGTCGCAATACTAGGTGTGTGAAAAGGAGTTCTGCTTTTTATGGCACCGGTTACTAAGCGGTCCCAGCAGTCTTGCTCAAGCTCTGATAGATTGTATTGCGTGTAATCGTTATAGCTATGTTCTTTTTTTTCCATCTTATTAACTCAAACTATTCATGAGTTCTTTAATTTAAAATAAGTGGAAAATCGCAACTTAATTTTGATGGCAGTATAAGTAATCAGTAAAATCACCAACCAAATTAGAATTGACATAAAAAAGATATCAATAAGGAAGCTGCTGTAGCTTATCATTGGGTCAGAATCAAGAAAAGCTAAGATGATAGTTATAACCAAAGAAACAACATAGCTATTGAGTAATGTTTTTTTAATGTTCATATTACTTCTGAAAAACGCGTTTCAACAAATCACTCGTTCTGGCTAAAGGATTAACTCGAATCTCCTTTTCTTGTTTTGCAATTTCGCTGTAAATGCCTTCCATCGCCTTTTCGGTTACGTAGGCACTTAAATCTGGGTTGATCTTTTTATTGCTAAATGGGATGGCATTATAAGCTGTTATGGCCTTTTCCCAGTATTTGGTGGCATTTACTTTTTCCAAAGAGTTTTTAATGATGGGATTAAAGCTGGACTTTAATTCTGTACTCGTTTTTGAGCGAAGGTAAGTTGTAGCAGCTGTTTCGTCACCGCGAAGGATATTGATGCCGTCTGATATCGTCATTTGTTTGATGGCATTCACGAAAATTGGTGCTGCTGTAGCCGATGCATCTTCTGCTGCGCGGTTCATGCTTAGGATGAAATCATCTGCAAATTGGTTCAATCCAACGCTTCTGAGGGTGCTTTCGACTTTGACGGCTTCTGGTGGCATCAGGATTTTCAAAGCGGCGTTTTTAAAGAATCCATCCGGTTTTGCAAGATTAGCGCAACCCTTTTCAGCGCCGTTAGTTAATGCCTCTTTTAATCCATTCGCAATATCATCTGAACTTAGAGAGGTGCTGCCAGTTGAAATGATTTTAGTGGCTTTGTTGAGGAGTCCTTGGATGTTTTGAGCTTGAGCATTCAGCGAAATAAGCGTTAATAGTATTAGTAGTTTTTTCATTTTATTTTAAAGAATAAAGAATAAAGCACAAAGAATAGATTAGAGATAAGAGAGTATAGAGTAAAGATAGAAATCACAAATTATAAAAGCTAGTCACAGAAATCTCTTATCTATACTCTATAATCTATACTCTCTTTATCCCTCCCGACTAGCGACTAGTGACTTTTTTTTTCCTATCTTTAAACACAAACTTATTAAATGACTATGAAATTACGTTTCCTCCCTCTTCTATTACTTCCCCTGCTTTCTAATGCGCAATCGAATGCTGACAGCCTTTTCATCAAGAAGATGTCTGATGAGATTATGACAAACGGGAAGGCCTATG
>JBJOIV010000117.1:0-5583 GCA_046046955.1 Bacteroidota bacterium
GAAAAATATGCTGTCCCTTTCCTTGGTGAGGTTCCGTTGATTCAGGCGATTCGCGAGGCAGGTGACGAAGGAAAACCGATCGCCTCAACGGAAGGACCAAGTGCCGATGCCTTTGCATCGATTGCCGCTAATTTAGCACAACAGGTAGCCATTTCTAACGCGAAACAAGCCTCCTAATATGGAAAATCATCCTTTATATTCCCGCATACAAACCGCGCTAGACAGCATTCGCCCCTATTTAGTGGCGGATGGTGGTAATGTAGAAATTACAGAAATCACCGCAGATAATGTGTTGAGACTAAGCTTAACGGGCAATTGCCAATCCTGCAATATGTCAGCGATGACCTTTAGAGCAGGGGTAGAAGAGGCCATCCGCAGGGATGTCCCAGAAATAACAGCAGTAGAAGAAGTAAAACCCTAATAGGCATATGATGCGGATAGGAATATTTTTTGGCGGCCCCGCGCGTGAACGGGAAATCAGTTTTTTAGGGGGTAAAACCGCTATGGCTCACCTGAATAAGGCTTTGTTTCAGCCCATCCCCGTCTTCGTGGATAGCTTAGGCAACTTTATTTTGATCAAAGAAGAGCTCATTTTCGAGGAATCGATTCGTTCTTTTTATCCGCCAAAACGCCTTCAAACCGCGCCATTTAACGTATATATCGAATCTTTGCCTGAAGCAAATGCGACAGCCTTACTAAAAGAAGTAGGAACGATCATTCAACCGGCTGATTTTGCATCCCATTTTGACTTTGCATTTATTGCCATGCATGGCCCTGGCGCAGAGGATGGCAGTATCCAAGGTCTTTTAGAGTGGTACAACATTCCGTATTCAGGCCCTAGTGTTTTAGGATCTGCGATCGGTATCGATAAGGCCAAACAAAACGAATGGCTTAAGAAATCCGTCGGTTTAGAGAAGAAATTCTTCGTTCTACAACGAGACGATTATACGAAATACGGCAGAGAAACCCTTTTTGAGCAAATCAAGAAGGAAATAGGTATTCCTTTTGTGGCCAAAGCTCCACACCAAGGATCCTCCATCGGTCTAGCTTTTGTGAAAGAAGATTCGCTTGAGATTTTCGACAAAGCCATCAAGAAATGTCTTTTCATTGATGAAATCTACCGCGAGGATTGGTTAAAATTTACCGAGGATGACCAAATTGCTTTGTTGCAAAAAATGGTCAACCTAGACGAAGGAATCGGTTTCCCAGTCGTATTCCAAAAACAAGTGTATTACCATCCTTCTACATTATTGACCGCCCTTCGCGACTATTTCACGCACACGGTGACGAAAGCGAGCATTCAATCGATCCATTCGGAGGATGCGATTTTACTCGAATCCTTTGTGAATGGGAATGAATTCAGCTGTGGCGTGATTCAAACTCCCTCAGGCGAGGCAGTTGCCCTTCCTCCGACGGAGATTGTCATCGATGATTCGGTAGAGGTGTTTGATTTTAATGCCAAATACAAATCGAAATTAACGCGCAAGCGCATTCCGATGCATGCGAGCTTAGCACATCTACAAGTGATTCAAGCACAGGTGAAGCAAGCTTTTGAAGACTTAGGTTTTGGGGTTTGTACCCGTATCGATGGATTCCTGGATACAAACGGCGTGGTCGTTTTACACGATCCGAATACGATCCCAGGCATGTCCCCTAGCTCATTGATCTTCAAGCAAATGGCCGAAATCGGGCTTAATGTAACAGATTCATTAACCTACTTCATCCGCCAATCCATCCGGGAGCGATTAAGAACAGGTAAAAATTACTATTTCTTAAATCAGCAACTAAAGGCTCTTGATTCAGCCATTGCTGCTTGTTTGCAGGCGAAAGCGGAGCGTGATGTGCAAGTTTTAGAGATCAATGGTACGAATGAAGCCGAATTGGAAGCAAGCTTCCAAGCTGTAAAAAGCCAAGCGGCTGAACTTGCGGCATTAGGAACAGAGAACGTACGCGTTTGTACTCCTTTGGAAATCGAAGAAGGCGAAACATTAATCAATTTGCACGTTTCTCAATTAGGAAAAGATTCTGCCAAAGAAATGTTAGAAGCCATCAAAACGGGTGTCCACCCATTGATCGCTCACACACGTCAAGCTGCTATTGAAATCACTAAATTCTACACCAATGTCTAATACGGAACTTAATCCTCTGCAATACCCGATCGGAAAATACAAAAATCCAGAGGTGATTACCCCTGAAATCAGAGCAGAATGGATCAAAATTATCGCTTCAACACCCGATGATTTAGCCGCTCTTTTAAAAGACGTAGACGAAACTTTGTTAGAAAAGCCTTACCGCGAAGGCGGCTGGTCTGCTCGCAAGGTGATTCACCATTTGATGGACAGCCACATGAACAGCTACATCCGTTTCAAAATGGCGCTTACAGAGGACAATCCTACCATCAAACCATATGATGAGAATGACTGGGCAGTGATGCCAGACGGGAACGAGGCCCCTATTGAGTGGTCTATTCAAGGCTTACGCTACATCCACTTACGTTGGGTATACTTGATGGAAACTTTGAAAGAAGAAGATTGGAAAAAGACCTATCTACATCCGGAGAGAGGGATTACTTATACGATGGATAAGGTGTTAGGGATTTATGCGTGGCATTGTACGCATCATCTAAAACATATAGAATCTGTTTTGTAGAGTATAGAGTAGAGAGTTGAGATCTGAAACTCTTTTTTAAAGAATAAAGCACAAAGAATAAAGCATAGAGTTTGAATCGCCGGAGGCGACTAAGTCCGAAGGACGACCAAGCGACACAGTCGCGACTAAATCGCGAAGCGATGACTAAGTCCGAAGGACGACTACCGATTACCGACTCGAATGCTTCTTTTTATTCCAGGGTGCTGTGGTGTTACTCGCCATCTGCACCGCCAGTGCAATCATCAGTAGCGTGAACAGAATTAATACCCAGCGAAAAATCTTTTGATTCTTGTTCATAGTTGATGTAAAATAATACCTGAGCCTTTCGTGATTTCTGACCAAGAACTTAATCCTGGGAACTGCAAATATACACATCCAGCTGTTTCCATTTGAATCATTTCACCGGATAAATAAGAAGCTAGGTAAGAAACGGAGGGGTTGTGTGCTACCAAGTATAAAATGGGCTCTGTTCTTTTAGCGATTTCTGTCAAATAATCAGGTCCGCTAGACACATACCAAAAATCGGATAGCTCAAACTCTGAAAAAGGTTTACCCAATAACTCCGCAGTTTCACGGGTACGAATCGCATCTGAGATTAGCCAAAATCCTGCTGGAAATTGCTTCAAATGCATCCATTCGCCTAATAATAAAGCCTCTTCGATTCCTCGCTCAGACAAATGTCGACCTTTGTCATCGTCAGTGTAAGGACCAGCATGGGCGTGTCTAATGATTACGAGTTCCATTATTTGAAGTCTTCTGCAGTTAATAAAGGAAATTTGCCTGCTTTGTGTTCTGCACCCATTTTAACATAATGAGGAGGACCAAATTTCAGTCGATTGATTTGATCCTCATTTAAGGTTTTTACGACTTTAGCAGGGGTTCCTAAAACCAGGGAATAATCCGGAATTTCCATCCCTTCCGTCACGAGAGCGTGGGCTCCGATGAGGCAGAATTTTCCTACTTTGGCCCTATTCAAAACCGTCGCTTGCATTCCTACGAGACTACCCTCCCCTATTTCTGCTCCATGAACAATGGCGCCATGACCCACCGTAACGTGTGCACCGATGATGGTTTTGTCACCTTCATCTGCGTGCAAAACTGCGTTGTCCTGGATATTGCAACCTTCTCCTAAATGAATTTCTTCGACATCTGCACGAATTACAGCGCCATACCAAACCGATACATCTTTGGAGATGAAAACTCGGCCCATCACGCTAGCCGTCGGTGCAATAAAAATAGCCATCTTGTTTTATTTTATTGGCCAAATATACCTTAAATTGCGGGTCTATGAAAGAATTCTACGAATTTGCGCTTTGGCAAAATGAAGATCATATCGCCTCGATTGGTTGTGGATATGGTTGGTGGGAAGTTAGCCTCTGCCTGCACTATCCAGCGAAGAAAATGGCTTTTGTAGACCCCTTAGTAGAAAAGGAGGACATCGATGAAAGTATTGCCTATTTCACCGAAAAAACAGGCTTGACTTGGAAAACAGCGGTCGAATTAAACCCAGAAAAAATCGTAAAAAAAGACCAAATTTGGATCTTTAACGCCTGGCATGAATTCGAGGATCGCCCGGCCATGTTAGCGAAAATACACAATGCCTTACATGAAGGCGGCATCGTGATCATCGAAGAAGAAATCTCAAAATACCACCGATTACAACACGATGGCTGCGGGAAAGATTTATTTTTCGAAAAAGAAATCATAACCGAATTCACCCAGGGCGGCTTTCAATATGTAGCTACAAAGACGAAAGACGAGGTAGCCGTGTATTTGAAATTTCGAAAATGAAAGGCGTTTTTTAGCTTAAATAAAAACCTTTTCGCAAATTTGCATCCGAATTAAACACACATGTCAACAATCGAACGTCCCTTTATAATCGGTATCACCGGAGGTAGCGCCTCAGGCAAAACCCTCTTTTTAAGCCGATTAATGGAGCAGTTCAAGTCAGATGACATCTGTCTTTTGTCTCAAGACAATTACTATCGACCGATCGACCAGCAGACGAAGGATCACAATGGGATCGAAAATTTCGACTTACCTGGAGCCATTGACGACCAAGCTTTTGCCGCAGATATAGAGAAATTACGCAACGGGGAAGTGGTCAGCCGAGTAGAATACACCTTTAATAATTCCGAAAAAGTACCTGATTTACTGCATTTTCATCCACGGAAAATTCTGGTGGTAGAAGGGATTTTTGTGTTTCACTTTCCGGAGGTGGCACAGCTTTTGGACCTCAAAATCTTCATCGATGCGCAAGATAAAATCAAATTAAAGCGCAGAATTAAGCGAGATAATGAAGAACGCGGATACGATTTACAAGATGTGATGTACCGCTGGAAATACCATGTTAAACCGACGTATGAGGAATATATTAGACCTCACAAGCGTTCCTGTGATATCGTAATTCCGAATAATCACCACTTCGAAAAAGGACTTGAGGTGATCGTTTCTTACCTAAAGAATCAAATCTAGGTTATAGTGCAATCCTTTATTTTCCCGTTGAGCGCGTGCATGTTTGATGATCAAATAAGCTACGTTAATCATGTTTCTTAATTCACATAAAGGAACGGTAATCTTCGATTGACGATACAATTCCTCGTGCTCTAAGTAGATTAATTCCAAACGATCATAGGCTCTTTTCAATCGACGATCCGTGCGAACAATTCCCACGTAATTCGACATAATCGACTCTAGTTCACGGGTCATCTCGGTCACTAACACCATCTCCTCTGGGTGGCGCGTTCCGTCATCATTCCAGGATGGAATGCCTTCAGGCAAGACTTGCTTTCCATACTCCTCTATCGATTTTTCAAAAGCACGATGTGCATAAACGATGGCTTCCAATAAAGAATTAGAGGCCAAACGATTCGCCCCGTGTAATCCCGTAAACGAACATTCGCCGGCGGCATAGAGGTTTTCGATATTGGTTTG
>JBJOIV010000118.1:0-5581 GCA_046046955.1 Bacteroidota bacterium
TTTGCCCGGTAACTTTGAGTTAAAAAAGGTCTGAAACCTAGTTGCAACTGCGTAATAAAGGATTGATGCGTAGTAAAACCCGCTTGTTTGTACTCTGCATTGATCGGATTATTAGGCTGAAACTCCCGATTTAAGAAGTTAATCCAATAATAATCCGTCGTATTTTCCATTTGACTTCGTTCAGAATACTCTATTAAAGATTTAAGGAAAAAGCGAGCAGAAAATCGTTTGGTGAAATTCAATGTGGTGAATTGAGAACGATAAATCTTCATTTGATTGTTCTTTAACAACAAAGTAGATAAAGAATTCATCTCGGGGGAAATGGTATTTTCTGGATTATACTGAGCTACATAATCCCCCGTACTTATCCCTAAATCAAAGGATTCTCCTCGATAACGCAATTTAACGAAACCTGAATTTCGATTTATCCCAAAAGCTCTGCGGCCTAAAACCTCCGCCTCTAACATATGGTATCTTGCCCAACGTTTTCTGAAAACTAACGCAGTATTCGCCACAAAACCTTCTACGGTATTGAAATTGGAATCAAAAACAGGTGATTTATAATAGATCTCAAAGGGGTAAAAATCACGTTTGAACTCCCCGAAGAAAAAGGATTTACTCAGAATTAGTTGAGAAGGGTTAAATGGAGTAACCCTAAAACTGTCGATAATTACCTCTTTCTGTTGCATTCCTGGCACCTCAGTAAAAAACGAGGGATCCAAAACCGTTGGTTCTTGTTTGCTTTTATAGTATACCGAATCAATCATCACGAGATTAGACGTCGGTCTCTGCTTCCACTTTCTCAGTAATGATCCATGCAGATTGGTTAAAAATTGATTCGCAAATGTTTCATCAAAAGCCACAGCAGAGATATTTAAGGTCTCCTTTACATTTGTAGGCTCGACAAACAAACCGGCATCCATTTTCCATTCCTCCGGTTTCCCTACCGTCTCTTGATCCCATACATATTCACCTTGACTACCTAATAAACCTGCCATCATATGAATATGACCACTTTTAGGAATCCATTTACCTTGAAAAGTTTGATTCAGTAAATCTAGTTGATAATCAATCGCGTCAGCAAAAACCGCACCTTCAAAGCGAACGATCCAACCTTCGCCATCTAGCGTTAGTATTCCCTTGAAAAGGCGGTCTCGTCGTATTTTAGGTTCTACTTGGAATTGAACGCACCATTTTCCATCCACAAGTGTATCTCCCTTGAAATTATATTGATAATAAGACTTAGCCTGATAATTCAAAGGGGAAACACAAGAGGTTCCTACATAATCCTGGTACAGGTCTGGCCAAAGAAATAGGGTAGGCTTCGAATACTTTTTATGAAAGGTTTGAACAGATTCAATGCCATGAATCAATTGATTTAAATGACCCACCTGAACCTCTGAAACGGTCTGATTACCATACCATTGCCCTTCTTGTATTCCTTCTTTAAAGGCTAATCGTTTCTTTCCAATCCCGATCACCTTCGTAAATCTAGCCTTCTCCTGCACCTTAACCCGAATCTTGAAAGATCCGATGGCTTGTCCATGTTCCTCTGCCAGCTGAATGGCTTTATCTAGTATAGATAAGGGAGATTGTGCTTGAATTTCATTTGGGAGAAAATGAAAAAGGGAACAAATCAGGAAGAATATTCTCCAATGCTTCAAGCGAACAGGTGATTAAAATGTATAAATAATCCTATTTAAAATAGGTTAAGTTAAGCAATCAAGCAAAGTTCTTAATAAAACGCTTACAAAGGAAATGTTATCATAAAATAGTGGCAAAATTGAAGCTAATCTATTAATTTTGTAAACATTTTTTACCAAACATTTTTACCATGGCCTTTGACATTGAAATGATTAAAGCTGTTTATGATCGCATGCCGGCTCGCATTGCTGCGGCTCGTGCGTTAACAGGTAAACCGCTTACGTTAACTGAAAAAATTCTTTACAGCCATTTATGGGAAGGAACAGCCTCATCTGCGTATGCTAGAGGAGCTTCTTATGTAGATTTTGCACCAGACCGTGTGGCGATGCAAGATGCAACAGCTCAAATGGCCTTATTACAATTCATGCAAGCAGGACGTCCACAAGTGGCTGTTCCATCTACCGTGCATTGTGATCACTTAATTGAAGCAAAAGTAGCCTCTACTACGGATTTACAAGTAGCAGTGGATAAAAATAAAGAGGTTTATGACTTCTTATCGTCTGTTTCAGACAAATATGGTATTGGTTTCTGGAAACCAGGTGCAGGTATCATTCACCAAGTAGTTTTAGAAAACTATGCTTTCCCAGGCGGTATGATGATCGGTACTGACTCACACACGGTTAACGCGGGTGGTTTAGGTATGATCGCTATCGGTGTAGGTGGAGCAGATGCTTGCGACGTAATGGCAGGCTTAGCTTGGGAATTGAAATTCCCTAAGTTGATTGGTGTTAAATTAACAGGTAAATTAAATGGTTGGACATCTCCTAAAGATGTAATCTTGAAAGTAGCAGGTATCTTAACTGTAAAAGGTGGAACAGGTGCCGTTGTTGAATATTTCGGTGAAGGTGCTACTTCGATGTCTTGTACAGGTAAAGGTACTATTTGTAATATGGGTGCCGAAATCGGTGCAACTACCTCTACTTTTGGATATGATGATTCAATGGCTCGTTATTTAGAGTCTACAGGTCGTGCTGACGTAGCTGCTTTAGCCAACGGAGTGAGAGAACACTTAACAGCGGATCCAGAAGTGTATGCGAATCCAGAAAAATACTTCGATCAAGTAATCGAAATCGACTTAGATACATTAGAACCACACTTAAATGGTCCATTCACACCAGATTTAGCGACTCCTATCTCTAAAATGAAGGAATTAGCGGAGAAGAATGGCTGGCCTACGAAAGTAGAAGTGGGTTTAATTGGTTCATGTACGAACTCTTCTTATGAAGATATCGCACGTGCTGCATCTTTAGCGAAGCAAGTAGCGGCAAAAGGTTTGAAAACAAAAGCACAATTCACAATCACACCAGGTTCTGAATTAGTACGTTATACGATCGAGCGTGATGGCTTTATCTCTACGTTTGATTCGATTGGCGCTACGGTATTCTCGAATGCTTGTGGACCTTGTATCGGTCAATGGGCTCGTCCAGGTGCTGAAAAAGGAGAGAAGAACACGATTGTTCACTCATTCAACAGAAACTTTGCGAAGCGTGCAGATGGTAACCCGAACACTTTCGCATTCGTAGCTTCACCAGAAATGGTTACTGCTTTAGCGATTGCGGGTGATTTAACTTTCAATCCGTTAACTGATACGTTAACGAACGAAAAAGGAGAGCAAGTAAAATTAGATGCACCTACAGGTGATGAGTTACCTAAATTAGGTTTCGCTGCTGAAGATGCTGGTTACCAAGCTCCTGCTGCCGATGGTTCAGGTGTACAGGTGAAAGTTTCTCCTACATCAGATCGTTTACAATTATTAGATCCATTCGCAGCTTGGGAAGGTTCTGATTTGAAAGGTTTGAAATTGTTAATTAAGGCCAAAGGAAAATGTACAACGGATCACATATCTATGGCAGGTCCTTGGTTGAAATTCCGTGGTCACTTAGATAACATCTCGAATAACATGTTAATCGGAGCGGTAAACTTCTTCAACGAGAAGACGGATAACGTGAAGAACGCATTAACAGGCGAATATGGTCCAGTTCCGGCTACGCAGCGTGCTTACAAAGCAGCTGGCGTAGGAACTATCGTAGTAGGAGATACAAACTACGGTGAGGGTTCATCTCGTGAGCACGCAGCTATGGAGCCTCGTCACTTAGGCGTTCGCGCGGTATTAGTGAAGTCATTTGCTCGTATCCACGAAACCAACTTAAAGAAGCAAGGTATGTTAGCCTTGACTTTTGCTAACGAAGCTGATTATGACAAAATCCAAGAGGATGATTCAATCAATATCGTTGGTTTAGGAAGCTTTGCTCCAGAGAAATCATTAACGATTGAATTAGTTCATGCAGACGGTAGCACAGAAAGTTTTGCTGTGAATCATACGTATAATGAACAACAAATCGAATGGTTCAAAGCAGGTGGTGCCTTAAACATCATCCGTGCTTCAGTAAAATAATTTGAAATAGGGGCGAAATTGCTTAATTTTGCCCCTTGTTAAAAAAATAAAGCCCTAACAAACCCATGGCAGCGATTAACGCGGTTAAAATATTTTCTGGTTCTGCATCTAATTATTTAGCGAAGGATATCGCTAAGTATTATGGCAAAGATTTGGGCGCCGTAACTAACTTAAAGTTCTCTGACGGTGAGATGTCACCTAGTTTTGATGAATCTGTTCGTGGTTGCGATGTTTTTATCATTCAGTCTACTTTCCCATCTGCGGATAATTTAATGGAGTTATTGTTAATGATCGATGCCGCTAGACGTGCATCTGCTCATTACGTAACAGCCGTGATTCCGTATTTTGGTTATTCTCGTCAAGATCGTAAAGATCGCCCACGTGTCGGTATTGGGGCTAAATTAATTGGTAATTTATTGACTGCAGCTGGAGCAGATCGTTTAATGACGATTGACTTACATGCAGGCCAAATTCAAGGATTCATGGACTTCCCAGTAGATCACCTGGAAGGAAATGCCATCTTTGTGCCTTATTTAAAGTCCTTAAATTTAGATAACATTCTTTTCGCATCACCCGATGTGGGAGGTGTTGTTCGTACCCGCAACATGGCTAAATTCTTCAATGCGGAGATGGTCATTTGCGATAAGCACCGTAAACGCGCGAATGAGATTGCTTCGATGCAATTAATTGGTGACGTAAAAGGAGCAGATGTGATCTTAGTCGATGACTTAATTGATACCGGTGGTACTCTGTGCAAAGCCGCTCAGTTAATTATGGACAAAGGGGCAAATTCAGTTAGGGCGGTTGTCACCCACCCCGTTTTATCAGGTAAAGCGTATGAAAACATTTCTAATTCTGTATTGACAGAATTATTAGTGACGGATACCATTCCTCAGAAACAAACGTGTGACAAAATTAAGGTACTTTCAGTGGCTGAGCTATTTGCGAAGGCGATTGGTCGTATCCGTGATCACGAATCTATCAGTTCATTATTTATTAAATATTAATTTCAACCGTTTCTAGGGGATAGCCTTGTTGCGAAAGACTAGAAGCATTAACAAAAACAAGATGAAAAAATTAGAGATTGTAGGGTTTAAAAGAGCGAATCTCGGTACGAAGAGCGCAAATGATTTACGTAACGAAGCGATGGCACCTTGTGTATTGTATGGTGGTTCTGAGCAAGTTCACTTTGCTGTTCCAATGATCCTATTCCGTGAATTATTATATTCTGCGGATGTGTACGAAGTTGAATTAAACATTGAGGGTACGAAATACCGTGCAATCTTACAAGATGCACAGTTCCACCCAGTAAACGAGATGATCTACCACGTAGACTTCTTGGAAATCCAAAAAGGAAAAGCAATCAAGATTGCTGTGCCTATTAAAGTAACTGGAAATTCTCCAGGTGTTATCAAAGGGGGTAAAATGGTGCAAAAATTACGTAAGGTAACTTTACGTGGTCAAGCAGAAAACATTCCTGAT
>JBJOIV010000119.1:0-5579 GCA_046046955.1 Bacteroidota bacterium
TATTACAAAGCCTACGTAAGACGTAGTGACAAGTCTAAATCGCAGCAGGATACAGCGGCAAAGTTTTTTGGCGAAAACGTCTACAACTTCATGTGGGGGCCGAGTGAATTTACAGCTACTGGAAATTTATTGAATTACAACCGCTTGAAAGATTTACCTAAAATTACCGTGCCTACGCTATTGACGGCTGGAGAATATGATGAAGCAAGGCCATCAAGCGTTCGTTATTATACGAGTCTCATTCCCGGAGCACAATTCAAAATGATTCCACAAGCGGCACATAGCACGATGATGGATAATCCGAAAGAATACATCGGGGTTTTGAGGGATTTTTTAAAGAAAATGGATGTAGCTAAGTAGGAATACTTTTATAGAATACCATTCATACGTTAATAAATAAGCATTTATGTCATCAGTGAGCACTACAAATAGAATCGATTCTATCGATGTATTACGGGGTATCGTTATGGTCATTATGGCGATAGATCACGTTCGGGAATTTATTCATGTTCAGGCTTTTACGGATGACCCGTTGAATGTATTGACTACAACTCCAGTTCTTTATTTTACGCGTTGGATAACACATTTATGCGCGCCTACCTTTGTGTTTCTTTCAGGCCTTTCGATTTATCTCCAAAGCATTCGCAAGACGAAAGCTGAATTGAGTTCGTTTCTTTTTAAACGAGGAATCTGGTTGATCTTCGTTGAATTTGGCTTGATTTCTTTAGCTATGACCTTTAATCCGCTGTATAATTTACTCATTATGCAGGTGATTTGGGCGATTGGGATAAGTATGATCATCTTGGGTTTTCTGATTCGACTGCCGTTTAAATTAGTGCTAGCCATTGGATTAATTATCGTGTTAGGACATAATTTCTTAGACTTTTACGAGGCAGAACCAGGGTTTAAGGCAGGTTTTTGGTGGGACTTGTTGCACCATGGCTCTTTTGCTATTTATCCCATAGGTGGTGAGCATTTCCTGGCCATTATGTATCCCTTTTTGCCTTGGACGGGTTTGATGATTTTGGGTTATTGTTTTGGCGTTTACTTTACCAATAAATTCAGTTCATCTCAAAGACAGAAAGTATTATTGACCTATGGATTGTCATTGCTTGTCTTTTTTGTTCTCTTAAGGTCTATTAATCTCTATGGGGATCCACATCCGTGGACTCCTAAAGCCAGTGGTTTTCAAACCTTTTTGTCTTTTATGACGGTTCACAAATACCCTCCTTCTTTGGCCTATATGTCCGTGATGATGGGGATAGCTATTTTAATGTTGGCGTTTTTGGAAAATATCCAGAACAAAATATCAGCCATGTTTCTTGTATTCGGTAGAACTGCGTTTTTCTACTACATCATACACTTCTATATAGCGCACCTGATATCCACGCTATTGTTTTTCTATAATGGTCATTCCTTCAATGAAGCCATCAAAGGCCTTCAAAAAATCCCTTTCCTCTTTTCGATTCCAGGTGAAGGAGTGGGGCTAGGGCTCGTGTACCTTGTTTGGATTCTGCTGATTGTCAGTCTGTACCCTTTATGCAAATGGTATGATGCCTATAAAACGGCCCATAAAGAAAAATGGTGGCTTAGCTATTTGTAGAATTGCGAGGATTAATGGGCTAATTCCTCTTCTATTTTAATTATCAATTTACTGGTTTCATTCCTGAAAAAGATTGTTTAAATTTGTATCCAAATGAAGACAATTGTCAAATGTACCTAATTGAAAAAACAGAGGAATTTGATAAATGGCTTCGAAAGCTTAAAGATCTAAGAGCGAAAGCAATTATTTTAGTTAGAATTCAGAAAATTGAAAATGATGGTCACTTTGGTGATTGTCAAACTGTGGGAGATGGAATTCGGGAATTTAAAATTGACTATGCTAAAGGCTATAGAATTTATTTCAAAGAGATAGGTGGCAAATTCGTTTTGCTCCTCATAGGAGGAGATAAATCAACTCAACAAAAGGATATCCAAAAAGCGAAAGATATTTTATATCGTCTAAACAATTGAGAATTATGGAAACTTCTAAATTTGATATAGCAGATTACTTAGATAATCCTGAAATGATTTCGGAATATTTAAATACAGTGTTAGCGGAAGGTAACGATTCAGCTCTAATTGTTGCCTTAGGAAATATTGCTAGATCAATAGGAATGGCAAAAATCGCTAATGAAATAGGGATGAGTCGTCCTAGTTTGTATAAAGCTTTATCGGATGGATCTAAGCCTCAATTTGAGACGATTATGAAAGTTCTCAGAGCGATAGGTGGACAAATACAAATTAATCCAACTACCGAGGAAAATTCGTCAGTTCATTCTCACTAAAAAAGCAATTTGCGTTTTTTGCAAATTGCTTTTTTCTAAGAAAAAACCCTTCCTATTTCAACACATGGAACGCAAGCACGTTCTGCACATCGTATACATTCACTGATTTGTTGAATTGCTTGATGATGCTAGGTAGTGCCTCGCCTGAGATCCAAATCTTCAATTCCGCATCTAGGTCAAAAGTTCCAGCCGTTTCTATGCTGAAGCGAGAAATGCTTTTGTAGTTGATAGATTTGTATTCTGTCTTGGAACCTGTAAGTCCTTGTTTGTCGACTAAAATGAGGCGCTTCGAGGTGAAGATGAATGTGTCTCTGATGAGCTTGAAACCTAATTCGATATCTTCGCCTTCGATGAGAAGTTTGCCAAAATCTTTCAGTAAATCCTCCTTACTTACTGTGCCTGCGTTGCCTAAGATGGCTGAAAAAAGTCCCATAGTGTTGTTATTGAAATTTGAAGATGGAAAAATTCAGTTGTTGCAATTATTGCAACAACTGAATCAATTTAATTATTTTGCTGCCTCAGGAGCTGTAGCGGAAGCTGCAGGAGAATCTGAATTCCAAATATCTCTAACAGGCTTTAACTTGCCATCGATACGTTTGAAAATAGAGATGTATTTTCCTTTATCAATTTGGCTGCCATCAGCAGCGTTTAGTTCATAAACACCTACTTCTGTTACTAAATTCTCGTCGCCCCAGGCATCCTTCAATGTAAGTTTACCTGAACCAATTCCAGCCTTAATTGCACTAGCAAAATTAGTGACGATAGAGGCTCTTCCTTCTAGTTGAGGAGCATTAGGCCCCATGCGTACAGCATCTTCAGCATATAAATTGGCGAAACCTACCGAATCTTTGCTGCTAATAGCTGTTGCGAATTCCGTATTCCAGGTTTCAAGTTCTTTTTTAGTAGCGTCTAAATCAAACGCTGCTGTTTTCTCTGTCTTGTTCCCACATGATGAGAAAATCATGGTTCCGAGAACTAGGGGTAAGATTAGTTTTTTCATAATTTATTGAGTTTAGTTTCCAAAATGTAGTCAGATAAATTCATATTTTAAAATCAAAAAATTATAAAATATTCGATAGTTATTTAAGGCTATTTAATTGTTTATTTAACGGAAAGCATAGGGATGATGATTTAATTTCCCTTTATTTTGAACAAATTAGCACCTTAATTGCTTTATATCTCAAATTGCCCTTAACCCTCTAACAATGAGAAAACTACTGACCCTAATCTGTTTGCTAACAGCCATCAGTGCCACAGCGCAAAAAAATAATTACTATCCCTCTGCTAAAAATTGGGAACATAAATCGCCTTCTTTTTTCGCGATTGATACCAATAAAATCAAAGAGGCGGTTGATTTTGCGATAAGTCATGAGACATCGCAGCCGAGGAATTTGTGGTTGTCGCAGGCGATGCAATTTGGGAAAGAACCATTTTCGGATCCTGTGGGGCCTATGGCGGAGAGGGGGCCTGCGGGTGGAATCATCATTTATAAGGGCTATATTATTGCGGAGTGGGGGAATCCATCAGCGGTGGAGATGACGAATAGTGTGACAAAAAGTATGGTTTCCTCTGTGGTTGGATTAGCGTTTGATAAGGGTTTGATTAGTTCGTTGGATGACAAAGTGTATACCTATTTGCCTCCGGTGGAGGTGGCGATGCAAGAAAAAGTAAGTGATAATCCGATTGCGAAAAAGTCCTTTATTTATCCGTTTGAGACGGAACATAACCGCAAGATTTCTTGGGATCATTTGTTGAGGCAGACGAGTGATTGGGAAGGGGTGCTTTGGGGAAAGCCAGACTGGGCGGATCGGCCGTCGGATAAGCCAGCGGAGTGGACGACGCGGAAGCGGTTTGAGCCGGGGACGGTGTATAAGTACAATGATACGCGGGTGAATGCGCTGGCTTTAGCGGCGACTTTGGTATTCAGAAAACCCTTGCCGGAAGTATTGCGGGAAAATGTGATGAACCCGATTGGGGCCTCCAATACCTGGGCATGGACAGGTTATCAAAATGCCTGGATTGTGGTGGATGGAAAGATGATGCAGTCTGTGAGTGGTGGAGGGCATTTTGGTGGAGGTCTGTTTATGAATGCCTATGATATGGGGAGGTTCGGGTTATTGACTTTGCGGAAGGGTAATTGGAATGGGAAGCAGATTTTATCAGAGGATTGGATTCGCAAATCGACTACTCCCACCCCTGCGAATACGGGTTATGGTTTTATGAATTACTTTTTGAATACCGATCGCAAGATGTATCCGTCGGCCCCTGCGAGTGCCTATGCGCATATTGGGAATGGGACGAATGCGATTTATGTGGATCAGGAAAATGATATAGTGGCTGTGGTGCGGTGGATTGATGATAAGTCGATGGATGGTTTTCTCCAAAGACTCTTGAGCGCCTTGCCTGCTAAGAAATAGAATATGTTAAAAATAGCTCACAGTTCCATTTATGCACATCCATTGCCGGAAGGACATCGGTTTCCCATGTTGAAATACGAGTTGATTCCGGAGCAATTGCTTTATGAAGGGTGTATTACCGAGAGTCATCTTTTTGCGCCGGAGAAATGTGCTGCTGAAGACATCTTGTTAACGCATTATGAGGCGTATTTTCTGCGACTAATGGAGCAGCAATTGACGGCGTCGGAGCAGCGTGTTATTGGTTTTCCGCAGTCTGAATTGTTAACAAATCGAGAGCTGATTATCATGCAAGGAACAATCGATTGTGCGCTTTTTGCGCTGGAACACGGTTGTGCGATGAATGTGGCGGGTGGGACCCACCATGCTTTTGCGGATAGAGGGGAGGGATTTTGTCTGTTAAATGATATGGCTGTGGCGGCAAACTATTTGTTGCACCTGAATTTGGCAAAAAAAATACTCATCATCGACCTAGACGTACATCAGGGGAATGGGACGGCAAAACTGATGGAAAATATCCCAGAGGTATTTACGTTTAGTGTGCATGGTAAGAATAATTATCCGTTTAGAAAAGAAACATCTGACCTGGATATCGGATTAGAGGATGGAGCTGCTGGGCCGGAATATTTGGAAATGTTACAAACTACCCTTCCAAGTCTAGTGGATAAAGTGAAGCCTGATTTTGTCTTTTATTTATCAGGTGTGGATGTGCTGGCTACGGACAAGTTAGGGAAGTTTAAATTAAGCCTGGATGACTGTAAGCAGCGGGATAAATTCGTATTGGATTTAGTACATCAACATAAAATACCTGTCACTGTGGCGCTGGGTGGTGGATATT
>JBJOIV010000120.1:0-5565 GCA_046046955.1 Bacteroidota bacterium
GAATCCGCCGTGGCGAGTTAAGGCAATCATTAAGGGAGCATTTCTGGATCCAGGGCATATAACTGCCTCATTTACACCTTGTTGGTATAAAGAGTCTACTAGTTCGATGATGCCTTTTGGGAATGCCATAGCAAAAAAAAGCCTCATAAGAGGCTTTTAAAAATTATCCAAGATATGTTTTTAGTGCTTTGCTTCGAGAAGTGTGTCGTAAACGACGGATCGCTTTCTCTTTAATTTGTCTCACACGCTCGCGAGTTAAATTAAATTTCTCACCGATCTCCTCTAAAGTCATCGCATGTTCGCCATTTAAGCCGAAATACAAGGTAACTACATCTGCCTCACGTTGAGTTAAGGTAGATAAAGCGCGTTGTACTTCACGACGAAGTGAATCGTTAATTAAACCAGAATCTGGTTTGTCTTCAGAATCGTTCTCTAATACGTCTAAAAGCGAATTTTCCTCTCCTTGAACGAATGGTGCATCCATAGAAACGTGACGACCTGAAATCTTCAACGTATCTACAACCTCACCCGTAGAGATCTCTAAAACCTCTGCTAATTCTTCTGGAGATGGCTCACGCTCAAACTTTTGCTCTAATTCAGAGAATGTTTTTGAAATCTTGTTCAAAGAACCTACTCTGTTTAATGGCAAACGTACGATACGAGATTGCTCCGCTAATGCTTGAAGGATCGATTGACGAATCCACCAAACTGCGTATGAAATGAATTTAAAACCACGAGTTTCATCAAAACGTTGTGCCGCTTTGATCAAACCTAAGTTTCCTTCGTTAATTAAGTCACCTAAGCTAAGACCTTGGTTTTGGTATTGTTTTGCAACGGATACCACGAAACGAAGGTTCGCTTTCGTTAAACGCTCTAATGACAATTGATCCCCATCGCGAATTTTCTGCGCTAGGATTACCTCTTCATCCGGAGTCAATAAATCGACTTTACCGATCTCTTGAAGGTATTTGTCTAGAGATTGACTTTCCCTGTTGGTAATTTGTTTGCTAATTTTTAGCTGTCTCATAAGATCTTACAACAGAATGAAAGCGTCACGCACGAATGCGCGACGCTTGGATAAACATTTTATTATTCAGCTGATGCAGCTGGAGCCTCTGGTTTTTCTGGCTTAGGTAAAAGAACCTTAGCAGATAAACGGAATTTGCCCGTTTTCTTATCTACTTCGACTAATTTAACCTTTACTTTATCTCCTTCTTTGAAAACACCGTCCATCGTGTCGATGCGATCCCATGAAATCTCAGAGATATGTAATAAACCATCTTTACCCGGTAAAAATTCCACGAACGCTCCGAATGCTTGAATATTCTTCACTTTTCCTTCGTAAATCTCACCTACCTCTGGTAATGTAACGATTCCACGAACCATGCTAACCGCTTTCGCCATCGCATCTCCGTTCGAAGAGAAGATACTTACGTATCCACCATCTTCTTTTTCTTCAATCGTAACCGTAGCACCTGATTGCTTTTGGATATCTTGAACTACTTTACCACCTGGTCCGATTACCGATCCAATCTGGTCTTTCATAATCTTGATAACTGTTGCACGAGGAGTTTGAGGTTTGAAATCTTCTCTTACTGCTGGCATCGCTTTCTTCATCTCGTTTAAGATGTGTAAACGACCTTCTTTCGCTTGAGTTAACGCTTCCGCTAATACTTCGTAAGATAAACCTTGAACTTTGATGTCCATCTGGCAAGCCGTGATACCGTTTTCAGTACCTGTTACTTTGAAGTCCATATCGCCTAAGTGATCTTCATCACCTAAGATATCAGATAATACAGCGTATTTACCTGTTTTTGAATCAGAAATTAATCCCATTGCGATACCTGAAACTGGCGCTTTGATTTTTACACCTGCGTCCATTAAAGCTAAAGTACCTGCACAAACGGTTGCCATGGAAGACGAACCATTTGATTCTAGGATATCAGAAACGATACGAAGTGTGTAAGGGAAGTCTTCCATTTTTGGTAAAACCTTCTTAATCGCACGCATCGCTAAGTTTCCGTGACCTACTTCACGACGACCTACCCCACGGTTTGGTTTAACCTCACCTGTAGAGAAGCCTGGGAAGTTGTAGTGCAACATAAATTTGTTGTACCCTTGTGTCATCGGTTGGTCGATGATTTGCTCATCCATTTTCGTACCTAAAGTAACGGTAGTTAATGATTGAGTTTCACCACGAGTGAAAACAGACGAACCGTGTGGTGTAGGTAAATAATCTACTTCACACGTGATTTGACGGATTTCATTCAATTTACGACCATCTAAACGGTAACGCTCTTGCAATACTAATTGACGAGCTGCTTCTTTTTCGATGTCGTGTAAATAATGCTTCGCTAAACCGATGTTCACGGTGTGATCTTCAGGTAAAGAAGCGATAAATTCATCTACGATTGCCTTGAAACCAGCTTTACGCTCATCTTTCTTCGGATTAGCTAATTTAGCTACTGCTAAATACTTCTCGTAGTAGTTTTTCCACAATTCAGCACGCAACTCTTCGTCGTGTGTTTCGTGTGAGTAAACACGCTTTTCAGTCTTGCCACAAGCTACTGTCAATTCGTTCAATGCTTTACATTGTAATTTGATAGCGTCGTGAGCGATACGTAAAGCCTCTAGCATTTCAGTTTCAGAAACTTCGTCTCCTTCACCTTCTACCATTAGAATGTCGTTCTCGTTAGCTGCAACGATTAATTCTAAAGAAGCACCTGCTAATTCGCTTACGCTTGGGTTAACTTTATATTCACCGTTGATTTTCGCTACGCGAACCTCAGAGATAGGACCATTGAATGGGATATCTGATACGGCCAAAGCTGCAGCTGCCGCTAAACCGACAAATGCATCTGGTAATACTTCTGAATCTGCTGAGATCAAGTTGATTAAAACTTGTACATCTGCGTGGTAATCATCTGGGAAAGTAGGGCGCAAAGCGCGGTCTACTAAACGAGAGATCAAAATCTCATAATCAGAAAGGCGAGCCTCTCTTTTTAAGAAAGATCCTGGGATACGTCCGTTAGACGCAAATTTTTCTTGATAGTCTACTGATAAAGGAAGGAAATCTACTCCTTCTTTGGCCTCCTTGTTAGCCACTACAGTAGCTAACAACATCATATTTCCTGACTTAATAACGACAGCTCCGTCCGCTTGCTTGGCTAATTTGCCTGTTTCAATCGAGACTTCTTTGCCGTCTGGCATTGAAATATGCTTTGTAATGATGTTAAATGACATACGTTTTTGAATAAATTTCACGCAACCTCGCGTGATTTAAGTTTTGTTTGAACGATTCAAACGTTTACAGCGGGGGAATAAAAGAGGGCTCCATCGAAATGAAGCCCTTTTTTTATTATTTACGAATACCTAATTCTAAGATAATCGCACGGTAACGTGAGATATCAGTACGAGTTAAGTAATCTAATAAGCTACGACGCTTACCTACTAATTTCAAAAGTCCTAAGCGTGTGCTGTGGTCTTTCTTGTTTTTCTTAAGGTGCTCAGTCAAGTGATTGATTCTGTACGTGAATAACGCAATTTGCGACTCAGCAGAACCAGTATCGATCTTAGACTTTGCTTTCCCTTTTGCTTCGAAAATTTCTTGTTTTTTCTCAGGTGACAAATACATCTTTTACCAGTTTAAGTTTAAAATAATTATTGAATTTGCAAAAGTACTCTTTTTATTACGAATAAGCAAGTGAATTAAGCAGCTGTTTTTGTGCGTACCAGTTTACTTTTTAATCTGTCCCAAACCACCTTATAGAAGTCTGTTTCAAACAAGCGAGAATCAGCCAGAGCGATCTTCAGGAAGTAAGCTCCGATTAATGCCAAAACAGCATTAGCCAGCCACGCTCCTACTTGGAGGATTAAAGCACCTTCTTTGGCCATCTTATCTCCTTGCTGGGTAAGAATATATAATAAGATGAAGAAAGAAACCGCGACCACGACCGGCACACCAAATCCACCTTTCTTAATAATAGCACCTAAGGGCGCACCGATCAAGAACATCACTAGGATGGCAATCGCGTTCGTAAACTTGTGGTGCCATTCTAGATTCGTCTTGTTCAATTTAGATTCATAGTCTTCTAAAATCGCTTTATTCGTCTCACCGGCGGTAATCATATTTTTCGCCTGTTGCGATGCTAGATCAAAAGGCACGGGATTTTTAGCTGCTAATCCCTTCTTTAGGCGTGGTTTAATCCAATCTGTCTGTTTGAAAAACTGAATGGTTTTCTTCACCGGGGTTACATGGTACAGGAAATTAGAAGCAGTAGATTTGAAAAAGCCCTTTTTAACGACGCTAATTGTGTTTTGCAACGAATCAGCATCATCAGCTAATTGATTGTTGTTGCGCATAATCTCGTGGTGAGCGAATTGTTGTTCATCCGTTTTTTGGAGATCAAAAACCGCCAAAGACATCACCACCTTACTTTTCTTAAAATCATGCACGGCTAACTCCGTTGGATTTACCACCGACCCTTGATCCGCATCCTCCAAATAGTCCTTTCCATTAAATAATTCAAAGACTAAATACCGCTTATTCAGGATCGTATACATCAAGGCAGAATCCGCTAAGGTCACATGGCGGTTCCCATCATTGTTCGTATGATCATAGATAATCAGATTTTTCAAGGATTTATTATCCGGGTACTTCTTCCCTACTTTAATGGAATAACCGGTCAAATCTGTGTAAAAAATGCCCTCCTTGATATTTAAAGTCGTTTTTGTCGTCTTAATATCATATAGTAAACTCCAGCCTTTTATGTTTGCCCAAGGCAAAGCCACATTCATAAACCAAAACATGAAGAGGCTCAGGAAAACAGTTGACACTAAAATAGGCCGCATGATGCGAAAAATCGAAATACCCGCACTCTTCAAGGCTGTCAATTCGAAATTCTCCCCTAATTTCCCGAAAGTCATTAATGAGGATAATAAAACCGCCAAAGGTAGCGCCAGCGGAATCGTAATTAAGGAGAAATAGAAAAACAGTTCTACGTAGACAAACGCCCCCAAGTCTTTGCCAAACAAATCAGCAAAGTAAAACAACACTAAACGCAATAGGAAAATGAAAATGACAACGAGAAGTGTCAAAGAAAATGGACCAAAAAACGCCTGAAGTACTAATTTATCAATCTTACGCATCCTAGCTCCCTACTATTTCTTTCAGTTTGTCGATTAAATAATCCCATAATTCGGCTGCATCTGCGTCCGTTTTGAAGGTAGATGCCCCATCAATCACAGTTAAATAGGTCGTATTAGAAACCTCACTTACATCTAGACTTAATTCAATAATGTGCTTTCCAGGTTCTGAATCGCCTCTTTTGAAGTCAAATTTGACCGATTTGTTTGCCTTTGCAGGTAGAACTAAGGCTGGATGATTTTCATTATCCCAGTAAAAGTGTAATTCTGAGCTACCGCGAACAATCACCTTGTCAGCAAACCATTGTTGTAATCCAGATGGACTACTTAAATAAGGGAAAAGCACCTTTGGTGACGCTTTTAACTCATATTCAAATGTATAAGGAGTTTGTGACATATTGAATGAGGATTAAATTACCT
>JBJOIV010000121.1:0-5167 GCA_046046955.1 Bacteroidota bacterium
AAATTTGGCCCATCTGAGACAAAAGGTACGCAAGTTCTTTGGACTAAAAATAAAAATACCCGAATCCAATTAGAGAACGTTAGTACTCCCAAAGATCCGGGTATTAAAATCAGCTTTAAAGCAGCTAATTAAATTTTATAAATCCAACCGCGGGTGTCAGCGATTTCGCCTAATCGAATTTGGCTGATCTCGTTGAACACTTTGGCAGAGAAATCGCTCTCCTTACGAGCTGGTAATTCGTAATCTTTACCTTCAAAACCGATCGTCTGAATAGGCGCAATCACTGCAGCAGTTCCAGCCCCGAATGCTTCGGTTACCGCTCCTGAGCTAATTCCTTCCACTAATTCTTTCACAGATAAGAGACGCTCTTGGACTTCGACGCCCCAGTCTTTGGCAATCTGAATCACTGACTTCCGTGTCACTCCATCTAATATGGTATCACCTGTAGGCGCAGTCACCAAAGCTCCATTGATGATAAACATCAGGTTCATCGTCCCCGCTTCCTCTACATATTGATGTGTGGCCGCATCAGTCCAGATAATTTGATCATATCCCGCCTTGTTCGCCTCTATCGTAGGGAATAATGAACCGCCGTAATTACCGGCATTCTTAGCAAAACCTACTCCCCCTTTTGCTGCGCGAATGTATTCAGTCTCTACACGTACACGCAAAGGCTTTGAATAATACGATCCTACAGGACAATTGAAGATGATAAATTTATAGGTAGTGGATGGAGAAACGCCCACATACTCATCTGTTGCAAACATAAACGGACGGATGTACAAAGAACAACCGTCTTTTTCCGGCACCCAAGCATTATCCAATTGAATCAATTGCTTCAATCCACCTAAGAAAATTTCTTCTGGAACCTCCGGCATACACATACGAACCGCTGATTTATTAAAGCGCTTCATATTCTCCTCTGGACGGAAAACGAGTACCTCGCCTTGCTTCGAGCGATACGCCTTCATTCCTTCAAAAATTGCCTGGCCATAATGAATAGACATCATCGCAGGTTGATAAGACAAAGGGCCGTAAGGTTGAATTTGGACGGACTTCCAGGCTCCATCTGCATATTCAGCGACGAGCATGTGATCAGCAAAACTGCGGCCAAAAGCCAAATTGTCAAAATCTACCTCGCTTAAGCGAGATTTAGGCGTTTTTTGAATGGTAACTTGCATAAATTTTTGTTTCTACTTGCCGGAATTCCAAGGTATCTCAGGGATATCCAATGAATGGTGCAAATAACGGCACATCATAAATAAGTAATCTGATAATCTATTCAAATAAGCGATCGCAGTCGCATAATCTTCTTTTTCTTCTGCTTGAACCCAACGAATCAAGCTACGTTCCGCTCTACGGCAAACCGTACGCGCAATTTGAGCCGCTGCAATAATGGGATGACCTCCTGGCAGTATAAAGAAGCGCATAGGCTCTATTTTACTGTCGATTTCATCAATCATCTTTTCTATTTGCACGATATCGTGCAAAGAAATCAGCTTCATATTGCCTAAATATTCCTTCGAATCGCTAGCAACATGCGCACCTAACACAAATAAGCTCGATTGAATGGCCTGTAGGTATTCCGCTAAATGAGGTTCGATTTGACAAATCAAAGCACCAAGGTGGCAATTCAATTCATCAATGTCTCCAATCGCGTCCATCCGAACATCGGACTTTGACAATCCTTTTCCATCCGCTAAGCGGGTAAATCCACCATCTCCATTCTTCGTATAGATTGCCATAATATTGGGGTTATCTACAAAAATAATAGAAATAAAGATTAGGTCGGTATGATTTTCAAAACTAATTTTGCAGACATTTTAATCAACTATGTCGATAGACCATTTTGCATCCCGGGTTTGGCGAATTTTGTCCATCGTGGCATTCGGAATCTCTTTATTATTTATCTACAGAGGACTTCCAGATCCTACGGCGGTACATTTTGGTGAAACGGGCAGAGGTGATGGTTTCTTACCTAAAGAAGAAGTCTTCTATTTAGTGGCTGGAATCACCACTTTACTAAACGTTTTAAGCCTTTTATTGATTAAAGCAATCGACAAAATACCTGCGGCAAACTGGGGAAAATTTTTACCTGTTTTCGCCGAAAAAGGAGACGACACTATCAAAACTACCTTTATCAACTGGTTGCATTTCTTCCCAGCCATCATCAATACCTTTTTAATCTTAGCATTAAGAGCACTTTTGATGCTAAATGACGAAAGAACATATCAAAGTGACTATAACTACATTCCTTCGTTAGGCATTGTTCTACTGTTGATTTGGCTCATTTATTTACCTCTTCGCTTATTTGCGAGTCCTAAATTCAAAGAGGAACTATGAGTATTCAAATGCCGAATATTTTCATTCAGGCCTTTGATTACCCCTTACCTGAATCGAAAATTGCTCAATTTCCGCTAGCGAATAGACATGATTCGAAGCTATTAGTTTATCAAGACGGCCAAATCAAACATAAAGGCTTTAGAAATCTTGCCAATCAGCTTCCGAAGAATGCTTTATTAATTTTCAATAATACCAAAGTCATTCCTGCCCGCATTCCTTTATTTAAGGAGAATGGAGTGGCGATTGAGCTCTTTCTGCTTCACCCACTTTCGGATGCTGCTCCCACCGAGCAAATGATGGAGGCAACAGGGGAATCGACCTGGGAATGCTTAGTAGGAAATAAAAAGCGCTGGAAAGAAGGCGATGTACTTACAAAGGGGGATTTATCTTTCTCATGGATCAATAGGGAACTAAATCACATACGAATCAGCTGGGAGACGGATAAGAGTTTTGCACAAGTTTTGGAAGAAATAGGCAAAATTCCACTTCCTCCCTATATGGAAAGAGAAGCCCAAGTTTCTGATGCAGAAAGATACCAAACCTTGTTTTCCGAAAAGCAAGGTGCAGTGGCAGCTCCTACCGCCAGCTTGCATTTCTCGGAGGAGGTTTTAGCTGACATCGATCGATTAAACATCCCAAAAGCTTACCTGACTCTACACGTAGGCGCTGGAACTTTTTTGCCGGTAAAAGAAGAGGACGTCAGTAGACATCCGATGCACCGGGAACAAATCGTCTTTACTCCGGAATTGATAGAAACACTTCTACAACACACAGGGCCCTTTATTCCAGTGGGAACAACTTCGCTTCGTGCCTTGGAAAGTTTGTACTGGAGTGGGGTTTGGCTTATAGAAAACAGACCTCTAGAAAACGGATTACTTATTTTGCCGAAAGAATTTGCCTACGAATTGCGCGAAAAGACCGTATCGAATCAAGATTCACTTAAGGCTGTTTTAAAGTATCTTCAAGAGAATAATCGAAAATACTGGGTCGCTGAAACCGAATTATTAATCATGCCGGGGTATATACTTCACTTCTGTGATGCCATCGTGACAAATTTTCATCAGCCTAAATCAACTTTATTAGTTTTGATTGCCGCCCTAATTGGGGAAGATTGGAAGAAGGTATACGACTCGGCTTTAAAGAATGAGTACCGCTTCTTGAGCTACGGAGATTCGTCCCTATTATATAAAAAGCAGGATATTTAGTATTTTTGCAAAAAACAATCATTTATGACAAATTTCATTGAAGAATTACGTTGGAGGGGGATGTTACACGATATGATTCCGGGTTTAGAGGATCAGTTGGCCAAAGAAATGACGGTGGCCTATATCGGTTTCGATCCTACTGCACCGAGCCTTCATATTGGAAATTTAGCTGCGATCATGCTCCTAAAGCATTTTCAACTAGCTGGTCATAAGCCGATTGCCTTAGTAGGTGGTGCTACCGGAATGATCGGTGACCCGTCTGGAAAGTCCGCTGAACGTGATTTTCTTTCAGAAGATACTCTTCGCGCGAATCAAGTGGGGATTCAAGCACAATTAGAGAAATTCTTAGAGTTCCATGGGGGTGCAAATTCGGCTGAATTAGTCAATAATTACGATTGGTTTAAAGAATTCAGCTTCCTAGGTTTCCTACGTGAAGCGGGCAAATTCT
Source organism: Bacteroidota bacterium (assembly GCA_046046955.1). GTDB lineage: Bacteria > Bacteroidota > Bacteroidia > Cytophagales > Spirosomataceae > Aquirufa. The sequence continues at coordinate 3,997 of JBJOIV010000121.1, forward strand.
TAACCGTTAATTATATGATGTCCAAAGATTCAGTTAAGAAGCGCCTAGAAACCGGCATTTCCTTCACTGAATTCTCCTATCAATTATTACAAGGATACGATTTCTATCATTTATATAAGACCAAAAACGTGCGTCTTCAAATGGGTGGTTCTGATCAGTGGGGAAATATCACCACGGGTACAGAAATCATCCGCCGTAAAGAGGGGCACGATGAGGATGCAACGGAACGCGCCGCTTTCGCTTTAACTACTCCTTTAGTAACAAAGGCAGATGGCACAAAATTTGGTAAATCAGAATCAGGAAACGTTTGGCTAGATCCAAGCAGAACCTCTCCTTTCGCCTTTTATCAGTTTTGGCTAAATGCGGCTGATGCTGACGTTCCTCGTTTAATCCGCGTCTTTACTTTATATACGAAGGACCAAATCGAAGAGATGGAACGCGCACATGCGGAAGCTCCACACCTACGTATCCTACAAAAGGCCATTGCGGAAGAAGTAACCACCCGCGTTCACGGAGCAGAAATTTGTGCCTTAGTAATTGAAGCGTCTGCCCTACTCTTTTCTAAAGATGCAGTAGAACTATTAAGTAATGCCTCTAATGCTTTAATTGCACAATTACCTGTGTACGAAGTTTCGTCTGCTTTATTATCAGAATGCCAAAACCTCACCGACCTCATCAGTGTGGGAACAGAAAATTTAATTTGTTCTTCTAAAGGTGAAGCCAGAAAAGCCATCCAAGGCAACGCTATTAGCGTAAATAAAGTTAAAATTACCGACCCAGCTTCTCCCCTTCATTTCGATAAAATCAAAGATCAGTTCCTATTAATCGGAAACGGAAAGCAGAAAAATTATATTTTATCCTTCAAATAGTCTAGGAATAGCCTCCTACCTAAAAAAAAATAAAAAAATTAGAGTGCAGGTTTGTAGAATATAAAATAATCCTACATCTTTGCACTCCCAATCGCTAGGAACAAAAGGTTTCTAGATCAAGACTGAGAGTAGATTAGGTGATTAAGTTCACGACAAAGCGGGTTGCTTTGTTTGATTTATATCGAGGTACAAGAGTTCTTTGACGTGTTGATAGAAATAAAGAAGAGATACTGTGTTTAAATCACAGTGTCGAAATAGTAGCATTCAAGACAAGGATAATGACAATTTTCTTATATTAATAA
>JBJOIV010000122.1:0-5159 GCA_046046955.1 Bacteroidota bacterium
CTATCGGCAAAAGCAAAACTAACAGGAAGTACCTTAAGTACATTATTGAACCTTGTTAAGAATGGTTAAAAGCTCCTCTTTCGTTTTAAAGCTTAATTTAATTTCTCCCTCCCCTTTCTCATTTATTTTCAATGCTACTGGGGTTTTAAAGAAAGATTTCAAAGTAGCTTGCCAAGCTTGTAAATCTTGGGCTGACACCTTTGTTGTGGTAGAACCAGTGGCAACTGTATCTATATTCCCAGATTGACGAACTGCATCCTCTAAACGACGAACAGACCAATCTTCTGCGATGGCTTTTAAAAACAAGGCATTTTGCAAACTTGCATCCTCTAAGGACACTAAGCAACGCGCATGGCCCATAGACAATTTATTATCACGAATAGCCACTTGAATATGGGGTGGCAATTTCAATAAACGCATGTAATTCGTAACCGTGCTACGATTTTTACCTACTCGAGCACCTAAGTCCTCTTGCTTTAAATCACATTCCTCCATCAATCGCTTGTAGGAAAGGGCGATCTCAATCGCATTCAGATTCTCTCGCTGAATATTCTCGATCAAGGCCATTTCGATCATTTGCTGATCATCCGCCGTCCGAACATAGGCCGGAATTGTTTTCAAACCAGCTAATTTAGACGCTTGAAAACGTCGCTCACCGGAGATTAACTGGTATTTTTTGGCAGAAACCTTACGAACCGTAATCGGTTGAATAATACCTTGAACACGGATCGATTCGGCTAATTCTTGTAATGCCTCAGGGGCAAAATATTCGCGAGGTTGAAATGGATTCGTTTCAATTAAGTCCAAAGAAATCTCATCCATTAAATTCACCCCTTCTAGACTTCCTGCGAAATCAGATGGATGACGAGATTGTAGTCCACCTCCATCAGAATCCTCTAACAAGGCTCCTAAACCTCTACCTAAACCCGTTCTCTTCTTTGAATTTTCTTGCTTTGCACTCATATATCTGAACCTAGTTGGTCACTAGCAAACCATTCTTGCGAATGATTTCTTTAGCTAAATTTAAATAACTAATGGCCCCCTTACTATCTGCATCATGCAAAATAGCAGGCACACCAAAACTAGGTGATTCCGATAAGCGAATATTCCTTGGAATAATCGTCTCAAACACCATATTTTTAAAATGAGAATTCACCTCATTCACCACCTGATTCGATAGACGTAAACGCAAATCGTACATGGTTAACAAGATTCCTTCTATCACTAAGGCCGTATTTAAACGCGATTGAATAATCTTAATCGTATTCAATAATTTACCTAATCCTTCTAAGGCATAATATTCACATTGTACGGGAATAATTACCGAATCTGCAGCGGTAAGGCTATTAATAGTTATTAAACCCAAAGAAGGCGAACAATCCATAATGATAAAATCATACGAATCCTTTACGGCCTCTAATGCCTCTTTCATCTTTCTTTCCCGGTTATTTAGATTAATCATTTCAATCTCAGCACCGACTAAATCAATGTGGGAGGGAATGATATCTAAAAAGGGAACTTCAGTAGGTAAAATGCTATCCTGTACGCTAGAGAGCCCTACCATACATTCGTAAATACTGTTTTTCACTTCTTTCGGATTGAAACCTAAACCAGAAGTTGAATTCGCCTGTGGGTCCGCGTCAATCAAAAGAGTTTTAAACTCAAAAGCAGCTAAACTCGCAGCTAAATTAATGGCTGTCGTTGTTTTACCTACTCCCCCTTTTTGATTTGCAATCGCGATAGTTTTGCCCATAGGATGTTTAACGAAATGAATTGACAATATTACAAAAAAGGTTTCACATCTATCTCGAAATTCTTGTATCTTGTCACGAAAAATTCAGCAAACCTATATGTCAACAACTAGTACCTCACACCCCAAAGGCCTTTATTTTCTGTATTCCACGGAGATGTGGGAGCGCTTCAACTTTTACGGAATGCGCGCCATACTTTCCTTGTTTCTAGTTAGCGCCCTCTCTTTCAAACAAGACGAAGCTGCCATCTTATATGGTGGATTTTTAGGGCTTAGTTATTTAACCCCCATGCTAGGCGGTTATATATCTGACAGATACATCGGAAATCGAAACAGTATCATCGGTGGTGGTTTTGCCATGGCCATAGGCCAACTTTTATTATTCAGTTCAGCCAGTACATTTACCTTAGATGTCCCCTTCGCTACGAAATTAATGTGGGGAGGATTGTTGTTTTTAATCTTAGGCAACGGATTCTTCAAACCCAATATTTCCTCGATGGTAGGCCAGTTGTATAAAAAAGGAGATAGTCGTTTAGACGCCGCTTTCACTATTTTTTACATGGGAATTAACACGGGTGCCATGCTAGGCATGCTTATTTGCCCTTGGTTAGGGGATGTGAAAGTGGATGGAGTTCGCGTGATTGAAGCCTTCAAATGGGGCTTTTTAGCGGCGGGTGGAGCGATGTTAATTGGTACTATTTTATTCATCTTTCTAAAAGGGGTGTTTTTAAAAGCTCCTGATGGAAGCGATATTGGTTTAGCACCTACCTTTAGTGAAACCAAATCAACCGATGCGGAAACAGAAAAGGCTGAATTCTCGACTCAGTCCATAGTTATCTCTAGTGCCTTATTTATTGGTTTAATCATCGGGTTTCATTATTTATTCATCACTGAGGTACCTAATCCGATCAAAGACTGGATTTATCCGGTCATCTATTCAGCGGGTATCTGCCTGGCTTTCCTGATTCTTCAGGATAAGACCTTGACCAAAATAGAGCGTGATCGCATCTGGGTGATGTATTTTGTGGCTTTCTTTGTCATTTTCTTTTGGGCGGCTTATGAGCAAGCTGGATCTTCATTGACCTTTATTGCAGACCAGCAAACGGATTTGAATTTCTTTGGCATTATGTTGCCCCCTAGTTCCGTACAAAACGCGAATTCCTTCTTCATCATCATCTTAGCTTTTCCTTTCTCGTGGCTTTGGATGCGATTAGCGAAAAGAGGAATTGAACCTAATTCACCGGGAAAGCAAGCGATCGGGCTTATGCTTTTAGCGATTGGTTATTTAATCATCGCACTAAAGGTGAAGGATTTAGGTTCAGATAAATTGGGTGTAATTTGGTTATTCATCATGTATTTATTCCACACGATGGGGGAATTAAGCCTTTCTCCGATCGGATTATCCCTAGTGTCTAAGCTTGCGCCTAAACGATTCTCATCTTTATTGATGGGTGTTTGGTTCTTAGCAAATGCAGCCGGTTATGCCTTGTCTGGAACGCTAGGAGCCTTATTACCTCCTGCAACGGCGGTAGTAGGACAAACAGTCTTCCCTAGTTTCTTAGGGTTCGAAATTAAAAATCTTTATGATTTTTTCATTGTATTTGTAATAATGGCCGGAATTGCCTCCGTAATTTTGTTTGGCTTAGCTAATGGTCCACTTAAACGTATGATGCACGGCATCCGATAATATGAATACACACGATCATCATTTACACGAGCAACATTTAAAAAGCTCAGATTTCATTACGGATGTAGTGATAGGCATGTCTGATGGACTAACGGTTCCTTTTGCCTTAGCTGCTGGACTTTCAGGAGCAGTGGCCTCTGCTAGCATTGTAACCACAGCAGGTATCGCTGAAATCGTGGCAGGATCTATTGCCATGGGATTAGGAGGTTATTTAGCAGGCCAAACAGAACAAGAACATTACGAAGCAGAATTAAAACGTGAATATGAGGAGGTGGAGCGCGTTCCGGAAAGAGAGAAGCAAGAAATTAGAGATGTATTTGCGGATTATGGTTTGAGCCCAGAGGCACAAGAAATTGTCGTTGAATCGATCTCAAAGGACAAAGACAAATGGGTCGACTTCATGATGCGTTTTGAGCTTGGACTAGAACGTCCAAACCCTAACCGAGCTAGAAATTCAGCCTTAACTATTGGTATTTCGTACATTGTAGGAGGTTTTATCCCACTTCTACCCTATTTCTATGTGGAAAAACCACAAGACGGTCTACTCTATTCGGCTGAAGTAACCATTTTAGCTTTACTTATTTTTGGCTATTTCAAAAGTAAAGTAACCGGCCAAAATCCGATCATCGGATCCCTTAAAGTTACTTCTATAGGGGCAGCCGCTGCGGCCGCAGCTTATTTTGTAGCTACCTTATTTCAATAGGCTGATACCGTATCATCGCCACGGGAATCTGCACCACCTTGTAGATTCCCATTAGGCAATACAAGAATACCTTCTACTAAACCAATAGCAGAAACAGGTGAGAAAGTATAGCCTTTCGTCTGTAAACGAATTTGTTGTTCCTCAGAAAAACGTTTAGGTTCAGCTGTGATTTTCTCCGGTAACCATTGGTGGTGAAAACGCGGATATTCTACCGCCTGCTGCATATTCATCCCCATCTCTAACGTATTCAATACCACTTGGAAGACGCTAGTAATAATAGTCGACCCACCTGGAGTACCTACCACCATCTTTAATTGACCATTCTCCTCCACAATGGTGGGAGTCATGCTGGAAAGCATCCGTTTGTTTGGTTGTATCTCATTCGCTTTAGAGCCGATTAAACCATACAGATTGGGAGAACCTGCTTTGGCAGAAAAATCATCCATCTCATCATTTAAAAGAAAACCAGCACCACCCACGAACACCTTACTTCCATAAGAATTATTTAAGGTTGTAGTGATCGAAACCGCATTTCCTTCTCCATCCACAATGCTATAATGGGTTGTTTCTGGGCTTTCATAGCCTGGGAAAGTGCCTGCTTGGATGGATGAACTTAGTGTGGCCTGTGCAAAATTCAGACTTGACATTCTATTTGTAATATAGGCCGGATCGATCAACTCGTTCACCGGTACTTTCACAAAATCAGGGTCGCCAAGCCATTTAGAACGGTCCGCATATACGCGTCTCTCTGCTTCTACCATCACTTGAATCGTCGAATCAGAAGTTGGGCCCCATTTGTTTAAAGAATAAGGCTCCACCATTTGCAATAATTGGGCTAAAGCAACTCCCCCACTACTTGGCGGCGGCATCCCAATAATCTGGTAATTCTTGTATTTACTTTTTATCGGTGTTCTCCAAACCGCTTGGTAATTCTTTAGATCCTTCTTCGAAATCAATCCATTTTGAGCCTGCATTTCTTTTACTATAAATCGAGCTGTTTTACCATTATAAAAGCCATT
>JBJOIV010000123.1:0-5014 GCA_046046955.1 Bacteroidota bacterium
CTTTAGCTATCGATGATTTCTTAGCTGATAAAGTAGATTTCAGAAACCGCGAAGAAGGTACAGCTGAAAACCAATAGTTTTTATTTGATCGAACGATCATGAAATCCATCCGATTTCTATTGATATTTGTTTTAAGTTCTTGGGCTGTTCAAGCTCAAGAACTTTCTACTTTTATAACGATCAGCACAGAGCAATTACAGCTCGATCAGCAGCGAGGTAGTTCCCAAGTCTACGCTGAATTACAAAGAACGATGCAAGAATTTATGAATGGCCGCCGTTGGTCATCAGACAATTTTGCGCCAGAAGAAAAAATCAAGCTAAATATCAACTTACTGTTAACGAAGTCATCTGCTCAAGGTGATATCGAAGCCACAGCGCGTGTTCAAGTGCTGCGTCCAGTATTTAATACGTCTTACGAAACTGTGCTTTTGAATTTAGTTGACAAGAACTTCAATTTCAAATACCAAGTAGGTAACCCCATCACGTATAATGACAACAGCTATTCAGATAACTTGAGTTCTCTGATGGCCTTTTATGCTTATATCGCATTAACTTATTCCTACGATTCATTTGGTCCAAAAGGAGGGGAGCCCTTCGTTCAAAAGCTCACGAACCTAACTAATTTAGCCCAAAACTCCGGCTCAGGTTGGGGCACAATGGCTGATGTTCGCAGTCGGATAGGTATTTCTGAAAATCTGATTAATCAAAATTTGCAAGCCATGCGCGAGGTATATTATGATTACCACCGCGTCTATCTAGATAAAATGGCTGAGAATCCGGATGCAGCCAGAAAAGGCTTGCTAGAAATCCTCAAGCAAATTCGCCAAGTCAATACCTTACGGCCAGGAGCCGCCTCAATTCGGGTATTCTTTGATGCGAAGTCGGAGGAGATTATTTCCATTCTCAACGAAGCTAGTCCTTCGGAGCGCCAGCTAGCGTTCACTTATTTGAGTACGTTAGATCCGATTCGAACGGAGGCTTATCGCATTTTACTAAAATAGCGAGCTGCTTCGCAGCAGTAGCTAGTCGACAGTGGTCAGTCGACAGTAGAGCATAGATAAGAGAGTATAGATTTTAGATGATTTTTATCTCTACTCTTTACTCTATAATCTCTACTCTTTTGAGTCAAAAGCTCCGCTTTTTAATTCAAACACCGCTACCAATTCCGTCTTGTCCGTCACCTTATTGCGGTTATCGATACGTTGTCCTAAAATCCAGGCTACGGAGCCTTTGCTTAAAAGGATTTGGGTGTTCTTTTTGATGGCAAGGGGGACTTTTTTGTCCGTTAAGAAATCAGAAATCAATTTCTTTTGATTCATTCCAAGAGGGCAGAACCAGTCGCCTTCCTGCACTTTGCGGATTTCTAAAGGGAAATCCAAGGTGTCTGCATCAAGGCAGGCTACGTTTGGATCTGTGATAGCTTTCCAGTCTGCTGTTCTTTCTTCGATGAAAATGTGTAATTCTTGATTGCCTATGGTGATGACTTCGTCTTCTTCTGAAATGACGATGGGTTTATAATCGGCTTGGCTTTTTAAGCTGATAATCCATTGGCCGCGATCGATATTTAAAGAGTGACTAGGGGATTCAAATATCGCACCTACTTTATCGGCCTGTAAAATCGCTTCGATACTAGCTGAATTAAAGTGGTATGAAAGTAATAATTCAGTGAGTAAAACGGTGGTTTTGGAAGAAATGGCAGGCAATTTAACACAGGTGTTGCCTGCGGAATCTGTCGTGCAGGATTCATTCTTAAAGGCCTGTAGTTCATCTTGTAACCAAGATTCGATCCCTTTGATTTTTGAGCTTGTAGCGGATAACGTTTGCTCAAACTGAGGATTTAATTCCTGGAATTTGGGCATGATCTCGTGTCGAATGAAGTTGCGCTGGTATTTAGTGGATTCATTGGACGAATCTTCTCTCCAGGCTAATTTGTGAGAGACAACGAAATCAAAAATAGCGTCATGACTTGCAAAAGAAAGGGGTCTAATAAGGTGGCCTGATTTAACGGGAATTCCGTGAAAACCGGCGATTCCGCTTCCTCTGACGAGGTTGATGAGCATCGTTTCGGCACTATCGAGTTGATGGTGACCAGTGGCGATGTAATCGTATCCCTCTTTTACACGGATTTCTTCAAACCATTGGTAGCGCAAAATGCGGGCCGCCATTTGGGTGGAGATTTTTTCCTGTGTAGCGAAGGCGTTGGTGTCGAAGCAAATGGTGTGGTAGGGGACTTTGAGGGTTTTAGCGAATTTCTTTACAAATACCTCGTCCGCTAAGGACTCTTCTCCCCGAAGGCTGAAGTTCACATGAGCGATGCCGAAATTGAATTTAGCCAAAGAAAATAGTTTACTCAATACAATCGAGTCGATTCCGCCGCTAACAGCGACCAAAATTTTCTGATCGGTTTGGAATAAATTCTCTTTTTGGACAAAATGGATAAAATCTTCCAGCATAAAAATGGTAAATTGCGTGTTCAATGGAGCTACGAAATTAGCGATTCAATTTCAAGATGCGTTACAAAGGTTGGATTTTCCTGGTATTTCTTCTCAGCTTGCCGCTATTCGCACAGGCTCAGGGTCAGCTTTTGCAAGTCATTCGCGCAGATAGTTTGAACGGAATGCAGCAGGAATTAATCATGCGTAAAACCTTAATCGGTCGCGTATTACTGCAACAAGGAACAACGACGCTTTATTGCGATCAGGCCGTTTTAAATTCGACCACGAATAATGTGGAAGCCTATGGCCACGTACGGATCATACAAGCTGATACTGTGACGATTACGGGTGATACCGCTCTTTACAATGGAAATATGCGCCAGGCCTACATTAGTGGCCGCGTGAAATTAGATGACCATACTATTCTTCTGAATACCCCAAAATTGGATTATGATTTGAACTCAAAAATGGCAATTTACCACTCTGGAGCTAAGATTATAGACAAGAAATCCACTTTAACGAGCCGGGAAGGATTTTATAATACTGTTACCAAGAACTTCTTATTTAAGGAAAAAGTGCGGGTGATTGATAAGGATGGAGGTTCGGTCAAGGCCGATTCCTTGAAATACAATACTGCTTCGAAAGAAGCCTATTTTATCGCACCCACGCAGATTATAACGAAAAAGGATACAGTCATCACGAGTCGGGGTTTTTATAATACGATTTCCAAAGTCTCAAATTTCACCGGTCGTTCGACGGCAAAAACGGATGAATATATTCTGACGGCTGATACCTTATTCTATGATTCTCCTACACAAATTGGGGTAGCAAAAGGGAAGGTGGAATTTATTTCCCAAAAGGAAAAAGTCATCCTGAAAGGCGATAATGGCCGCTATGCGGGTAAAACAGGTGTCACGCGAGTTTATGGACATGCTTGGATGCAGAATATTATGGAAAAGGATACGCTGTATTTGACGGCGGATACCTTGGTTTCTGTTAACATTAAAAAGGATTCCATTCGGAAATTATTTGCCTATAAAAACGTGCTCATTTATAAATCGGATTTGTCTGGTCGCTGCGATTCGCTCGGATATAATGTGCAGGATTCGATTATTCATTTCTACCAAAAACCCATTCTCTGGACCCAAGATTCTCAATCTCAAGCCGACTCCATTTCTTTATTTATGGGTAATCAAAAGCTAAAAGAGATGCGTCTTCGTGGAAAGTCTTTCGTGATTTCGATTGATTCTGCGAATCATTTCAATCAGATAAAGGGTCGTAAGATTTGGGTGCATTTCAAGGAGGATTCCAAATTGAATCGAGTGAATGTCGAGGGAAATGGGGAGAGTATTTATTACGTCATTGATGACAAGAAAGTAACCACGGGTCTGAACCGGGTGGAATGTAGTCGAATGAACTTGTTTTTCGAGGACAATAAAGTCAAGAAAATTGCCTTCATCACGAAGCCTGAAGCTAAATTCGTCCCTCCAAAAGAATGGAAAGGGGATCTGCAAGAATTAGATGGATTCAGGTGGCGTATTTCTGAGAAGCCATCGCTTCAAACGATTTTGAAACGAGTGGAATATCAAGATCTTGTTAAAAAACCTTAAAAAGAACAAAGGGATGTGAATTTATACTACTTTCGTCTCAACGATTTGAGCATGAAAATAGTATTTCGACATATCACTTTATTTTTAATCCTAGCAGCCCTGTTTGGATTTAAAAATGATACCTTACTTTTTCAAGGCGATCGCATATTCGTTTCACACTTATATCCCAATCCCGCAGCAGATTACGCTTTAGTTGATTATCAGTTTTCAGCGAACAATCAAGAAGTGAAAATCGCTATCTACAATGTGTTAGGATTATTGGTGAAGGAAGTGGAGTTAGATCGGGAAGATCGATCCGCTAAGATTTCGCTAAAAGAATTGAATAGTGGCTTGTATATGTACCAGTTGCTGGTGGATGGAAAGCCCGTCGCCACGAAGAAATTGATGGTTAGAAAGCAATAAAAAAGCTGCTCACAATACGTAAGCAGCTTTTTTTTATTATTCATCACTTAAAAACCACTAACTGTTCTTTTGATGAAGGCCGTTAGATCAGCCCCTGTCAATAAGTTTTGTGATAATAAAGCTAGATCTGAGATTTGTTTCGCCAGCGCTTTTTGTTCGCTTTCGTCTTTCAAATCAGCTAGTTTATTGATCAATGGGTGATTCGCGTTGATGGTGATGTTGTAGGTATTTGGCATAGCTCCAAACATTCCCATTCCACCGCCACCGGTTTTAGACATGTCACTCATTCTGCGCATAAACTCGTTCTGAGTTACAATAGCAGGTAATTCATCGGGTGACATCGCTTCCACTGCGACTACCTTTTGTTTATCATTCAGGGTTTCTTCGAAGACTTTCTTCACGCTTTCTTTTTGCGCATCAGATAAAATGGCTTCTAACGTAATCCCTGTATCAATTAATTTATCGACCGCATCAGCATCTACACGCTTCCATTGCGTCTTTTCTAATTTAGACTCCATCGTGTTAATGAAGTGGCTGTCGATCAGGGTATCCAATTTAATGACTGAA
>JBJOIV010000124.1:0-5006 GCA_046046955.1 Bacteroidota bacterium
TGTATTTGACGGCCAAATTTTTGCTGACGCTTCGTATCCATGCTTGCTCTAATTTTAAAAGGTGTTTTTATCACAAAAAACACCTGCAAATTTCATAATAATAATTGGAATCACCGTAATTTAGGGCTTCGTTTAGCTAAATATGTTGCAATTTATTAAATCCAATAGCCTGTTTTCCATCCTACTTTTTTGTCTTGTAGGGGGATTTCTAGCATTTGTGCAGACTCAGCAGGGATTTACCTATTTTCCATGGGAAATTAAAAACTATTTAATTGGCCAAAAGTTAAACCAAGGGTTCAGGCTTTACAAAGACATTAGAGATAATACGGGACCATTTGCAACGGGTTTCTATCAATTACTTGATTTTTTTTCGATCTCCATTTCCTCTAACCCCTACATCGCTTTTTCTATCATCTGTCTTCAGGCCTATATTTTTCAGCGTTGTATTTTGCAGTTTGATTTGATGCCGAAATTGGGCGGATTGGCTTTTGGAATCTATCTCCTATTGTTTCATCTGACGAGAGAATTTTACGTACCCGATCCTGCCTTACTGGGATTAACCTTTCTATTATTAACCTGGAAGGAAATCATACAGCAGCAGAAAACCTTATTAGTTAATGACCGCGTATTTTTAGTTGGGGTCTACCTAGCCACAGCCACCTTGTTATTCCCTGCCTATTTCTGGGTTTTACCTTGGGCTATTTTGAGTTTGTTATTTTATTCAGGTATCAGCATTCGACAAATTATTCTCGTACTTATCGGCTATCTATTTGTCATCACCATTACAAGTTTAGTCTTTTCTTTCCGCGGAAACCTCCCCTATTTGTGGCAGGTTTACCGTCAATCAGTCTTCACCTTTCAGCTGATTTCTTGGGAAGAAAGCAAGCGAGTATTGCTGACCTTTGCCCCCGCCTTCTTGTTAGGCATTTGGGGATTATACAAAGTGGTGGGGAATCCCAAAATTAGAGCACATGCCCAGAAAGCACAACAGACGACCATTATCTGGTTTTTCTTTAGCTTTCTTTCTATGGCTAATTTTCCTTCCTTTCACCGCATCAACTTCGTGATCTTATTGCCTCCTTTGGCCTATTTTGGATTAAATATCTTCTATGTGATCAAGAAGAATTGGCAGAAGGAGCTCGTGTTTGCGCTACTAGTTGCCTCGGTATTTATCCTAGCAAAACAAGACTACAAGGAAGGTGAAAAGACGATTAAACAGAAGCCTTTATTATCAATTAGTGGACAAAAATTACTTGTATTAGGCCCAGAGATAGACGAATACTTGCATAATGAAATGGCTGGACCATTTGTGAACTGGGAATTGGCTAAACCTTTATTAAGTCAATTGAATTCCTATAAAAACGTCATCACGGTTCAAGAATATTTCGCCAAGGATCAACCCATCTATATCTATGATTCAGAAGGTTATTTACCCAAAATTGGGCAACACCTTCCTTCCATCACGCAACAATACGTGTTAGTAAGTCCTAAACTTTACCGTAAAAAATAGCTTAACAACAAGAAATCTTGTTCACGCGGCCTTGGTGACGACCTCCCTCAAAAGGGGTATCTAAAAATACCTGTAAACAAGCTTTAGCTTCTTCTAAAGAAATAAAGCGAACGGGTAAACATAATACATTCGCATCGTTATGTTGACGAACTAAAGCAGCTACCTCCGTATTCCAGGCTAAACCTGCACGGATTCCTTGGTGCTTATTCGCAGTGATAGCTACCCCATTTGCACTACCACATAATAATAAACCAAAACTTACCTCTCCTTTTTCCACTGCATCTGCCACTGGGTGTGCAAAATCTGGATAGTCTACAGAATCAGCTGAATACGTGCCACAGTCTTTCACTGTGATACCTTTGGCCTCTAAAAAAGAGATCAAATCATTTTTGTAATCAAAACCAGCGTGGTCACCGCCTACTGCAAAACTTAAAGGAGTATTCATTAATTTATGATTTATTTATTTGCAAAGGTAAAAGGATTAGTCCTACATTTAGGAAACAATTTTGAAAATTATGACGGAGAATAACTGGAAAGAGGAAGAAGAGAAAATCAAGCAGGCCTTTGGTGATAAAACTTGGGCTCAGATTAAATCAGAGGAATCGTGGCGTATCTTCAAAATCATGAGCGAATTCGTTGAGGGAATTGATAAATTATCCAAAATTGGCCCTTGCGTGTCTATATTCGGATCAGCAAGAACAAGCCCTGATAATCCTTATTACAAGATAGCGGAAGAAATCGCCGCAAAATTAGTGCGACATGGGTATGGCGTTATAACAGGCGGTGGCCCTGGTATTATGGAGGCAGGTAATAAAGGAGCAGCGAGTGAAAAAGGAAGAAGTGTAGGATTAAACATCGAATTGCCGTTTGAACAAAAGCCCAATCCTTACATCGATTCTGATAAAAACATCAACTTTGATTTCTTTTTTGTGCGCAAAGTGATGTTCGTTAAATATTCACAGGGCTTTATTATTATGCCGGGCGGTTTTGGCACCTTGGACGAAATGTTTGAATCACTTACGTTAATCCAAACCCATAAAATAGGTCGTTTCCCGGTTGTATTGGTGGGGAAAGACTATTGGGGAGGTTTACTTGATTGGATTAAAAAGACCATGGTGGGACACGGAAATATTCACGAAGAAGACTTAGAATTATTTTCATTAGTAGATACACCTACCGAAGCCGTTCGAGTGATCGATGACTTCTATGCGAAATATTTACTCAAGCCTAACTTTTAGAAAAGAATTTTTTAATCTCTGCCAAAGACAAGGCGTTCAACGTCAACTCTTTCAAAAGGCCTCCTTTTCTTCCCACTTTCACGCCCCATTCCATATCCGAAATACCGGTAATGGCATGGGCATCTGGATTCACTGAAACAAATAGGCCTTTGTCCATCGCCTCGTAGATATGTCGCCAATCTAAATCCAAACGATACGGACTCGCATTCAATTCGATAGAAACCCCATTCGCTTTACAGGCATCAATAATTTTCGACATCTGTAAAGGAAATCCAGGTCTGGCTAATAACAATCTACCTGTGGGATGTCCTAAAATTGAGGTATACGGATTTTCTATGGCTTTTATCACGCGAGACATTGCTTTATCCAAATCCATCACTAATCCTGCGTGGACGGAAGCCACCACATAATCAAAGGAAGACAAAACGGATGAATCATAATCCAAACTTCCATCAGGTAATATATCTGCCTCAATTCCCTTTAAAATCTGAAAATCAGTCCATTGTGAGTTCAATTGATCAATCTCGGCATGTTGCCTAAGCACATCCTCTTCTTTCAATCCTCCAGCATAGGCCGCGTATTTTGAGTGATCTGCAATCCCGAAATAGGATAATCCATGCGCTCTACACGCTTCAGCCATCTCCACTAGCGTATTTTTCCCATCCGAATAGGTCGAGTGGTTGTGTAAACATCCTTTCAAATCTGCATATTGAATCAATGCCTGATGGCCATGTTTTTTCGCCCATTCAAATTCTTGAAGGCCTTCACGCATCTCCGGCTCAATATAAGGCAAGGATTGACTAGTATAGATTTCTTGCTCAGATTCGATTGATTTTCCCTCAAATCGCTCCATAAAATGCACTTGACTTAAATGCTCCTGGGTGGCAGACAAACCAAAATACTTGGAAATAAACTCTGATTGACTCGCAAAATGAATTTCCAACGGGATCAAATGACCTGCAATTCCACCTCTCCAAGTGAAAGGAGAAGACTCCTTCCTATCCTCCTCTAAGCCTTCTACGGATTGTAATAAGCCAGAAGCACCGAACAAATCCTCCGTTTCAACTAAAAATACCAGGCTTGAAATAATTTCCGAATTACGTCTTAACTCGCCAGCTATTTTTACCCGCTTAAAATGTTGGGAGAGTTGTGTCTTGATTTCAGCAGCTAAATCCGCAGCCTTGTTAATACGTAATTTGCTCGAATTAGATTTAATGAATTGAATATTGAGTTTGACACTCTCGACGATAGAACCACCAAAACCCTTCAGATTCGCTAATCTCCCATCTTCACAAGCGTCCAATAAATCATCAATTTCTGTAATTTGCAACTCCTGCCAAATCGTCCTTACTTTTTTAGGACCTAAACCCTTAATCTTCAGTAGGTGTAAAAGTCCAGCAGGTGTTTGTTCGATAATTTGCTCTAAATCAGTGCAGGTGCCGGTAGCAGCTACTTCTTGTACTATTTTGACAACGACCTTCCCCACACCTGGAATCATCAGCAATTCTTGCTCACTCAAGGAATGAATCAAACCAGGATATTTATCTAATCCACGAGCAGCAAAAGCTAGATTTTTACTTTTGAATTCGTTGCTGTTATGTAAATCCCAAAGCTTCACGAGAAGCTCGAGCACATCGACAATTTGATCATTTTCCATAGCCACAAATATACGCTAAAATAAGGTCGCGCCTTCCTTAGCGAGCAACCATTCTTTCCGCCAAAGACCCCCACTATACCCAACCAGTTTACCTGATGCGCCAATTACCCGATGACAAGGATTAAAAAGTAAGATGGGATTTTGGCCATTTGCATTACCTACTGCCTGTGCCGCCTTCGGCATATTTAAGCGCTGCGCAATTTCTGCGTAAGTCACCGAAGAACCGGTAGGAATCTTGCGTAATTCACTCCAAACCTGTTGTTGAAAAGGAGTCCCTACTGAGGAATCAGTCGGATAACCTTGCCAAAGACCCGATTCGAAATACACCGCTAACATCGATTTAATGGATTGAACCTCAACAGCATGATGAATTTCATCCGAGAGGATTTCCTCCACAAAACGACAGGATCTCAATCCTTGATCCGAAAGCTCGAGATGGAGCAAACCGATAGGACTTGAAAAAAAAAAGGAGGATATCGACATAGACTTCAATTTCAGACAAAAAATGGTAAATTTCCAATAATTAAAAGGGTATTTCAGGAAATTATTAAAAATTGTTCTGGTTTGGAAAATCAAAACAAAAATAAAATTCTAAATTAAA
>JBJOIV010000125.1:0-4921 GCA_046046955.1 Bacteroidota bacterium
GAAAAAATCATACTCGAACGAAAATCTAATCCACCTACCCCTACCCTAGAAAAAACAGGTGCCTATTTCGTGCGCGTTCGATCGGAAGGAATTCCGGAATGGTTAATTGATCAAAACCGCTCGACCGATTCTAGCTATTTTCAAAAACTAAGCAAAGGAAGGGAGTTTTATGCACGAGCTAAATGGCGGCACAAAAGTCTTGTTTGCTACTCTCCCTATTCGAATGTCTATTTTGTGGACAGACCTCCCACCTACGAATTCACCGTCTATCCCAATCCTACGAAGGGACTATTTTCGATAGAAATCGCCTACGAGACAGATGATGCCTTACTGCAACTAGTTGACCTGAAAGGACAATTACTAGACTCAAAGCAAATAAAAAATTCCAGCAAAAAGATGGATTTTGACATTTCCCCATTTTCTACTGGAACCTATGTGATACGGCTAATTTCAGATGGAATCAGCCAAGAAAAAACTATTCGTAAATTCCCTTAGCCACTTTCTCTGAGATAGCCTTTGGGGCAATCCAAGCCAGGAAAGCACCTAACTTATTAATGAAGCCAGTTATCACTTCTTGTTTTTTAGCAAACATGCCATCGACTGCCATTTTAGCTACGATTGCCGGAGTCATGGTTACTTTTTCTGCTGCCTTACTCGCTTTCGCTGGTAAGTTTGCGCGGTCATTGAAATTCGTTGTTGTGGCTCCAGGACTGACTGCAGTAACGGTGATACCTTTCGCCTTCCATTCATGAAAAAGACCACGGGAGAAGTTTAATACAAACACTTTGGAAGCCGCATAAACACTCATTAAAGGAATCGCCTGATAGGCCGTTGAACTAGCTATATTTAACACATAAGCCTGACCCTTGCCTGAAAGCATAGGGTAAAAACGGTAACAGGTTTCGACTAGCGCGTTCATGTTTACTTGCATCATTTTTTGGGTCTCTTCGAAAGAATAACTTTCAAACTCTCCCACTAAACCATAGCCTGCATTATTCACCAAAATTCGAAGATCAATCTGCTTTGCCAGTACCCAATCGTAGAGTGTCGTAACGGCAGAAGGATCAGCTAGATCTGCTACTAAATAATCTACATCTAGTGCAAACTTTTTTTGGATCTCCTCTTTCACTTGTTGAAGCTCATAAGAATTACGGGCTACGAGTAACAGGTTATACCCTCTTTCCGCTAATTGCAAGGCAATCTCTTTGCCTATCCCTTTACTTCCGCCGGTTATGATTGCGTATGACATATGCTTAGTGTAAATGAAAAAAGCCGCTCGAGGAGCAGCTTTTTTCGATGTGTATTATAAACTTATTTTTTAGGTGCTGCTGGAGGTGTGGCAGTAGAACCTGGATTGAAGTACTCCATTAAAACCTTATCATCCGCTTTAATTTCTTGTGCTTTGGTGAAATAATCTCTCACTTTCGCATCATCCTTCGTAATAGTAATATGATATCCGCCTAAGTATTTGTAGGCTTCAAACAATTGATTCTTATCTTCTTTAAAGGTAGTTGATTTTTCTTCCTTCAACTTTGCAATGGTCTCTAGGAATTTCTCATAATGAGGAACTCCTAACCACTTCGTGCCAGAATAATCAATTATATTATTCGCACGTGCACGATTTAAATAAAATGGAGGCCATTTGTCATTCACTGAAATTGCTTTACCGAATAACGTATCAGCCTTCATCGCAACTAATGGTCTATTTAATGTATCCGTATTAGGAATATAGGCAGCTACAAAATAATAATCCATCGCTGCTTTGAAGTAATCTCCAGAACCTACAGCTTGATTTTTCTTTTGCTTCCACTCAATACCTTTCAATGCCGCATTTGCCGCGTCGTTATAACGCTTTTGCTTATAACGGATATCGTGGATAATGTTATAAACATTGTTGTTCGTATCTAAAGGTGCAGCGCGCTCTAAATAAGTTAAAGCCACCGAATCCTTACCTAAACCCTGGTATCCTTTACCGAAGTATAAATCATCCATGAAATAAGGTTTCACCCCTGAACGAACCATACCTTCTAGGTTATCAATACCTTGTTGGTAGTTCTTCATCTCCACGTTTGAATATCCACGCATACGGAAGATATCGTTATCCTTCACACCTTTCTTATCTGCCTCATCTGTGTACTTCATCGCACCTTCATAATCTTGAGATAAGAATAATAATTTAGCTGTTTCCAAAGTCACCTCAGGAGTTGCCTCAGCCTTCTCTAAATACTTTCTGAAATAACGAGAGGCATTTTTGTATTGGCTACCTACGATCAAATACTCACCATAACGCTTGTGAGCTGGTGCGTAGTTTGAATCTAAATCAATTGCCTCTTTGTAACGAGATTGTGTCTCTCTGTAGTTTTTACCACGTAAGAAAACCGTACCAATTTTCACCTTTGCCTTTACGTTCTTAGGATCTTGCATTAATGCTTGCTCGTAAGATGAAACAGCGTTACCGCCATCATTTTTGATCAAGAAAGCATCACCACGAACAATCATTTGCTCCGCGTTAGGACCTTTCTTTGTTTTCTCTAACATTAAGTCGATCAAACGAATCGCTTCTGCTGGATCATTGTTGTTTGCATTAAACTCCGTATCACGTCCTAACTTGTAGAACATCTCGTAGGCTTCTGCAATACGGTGAATAACATCCCCGTTTTTGTATTTCGTTTCAGATAAGATACGGTCAAAATCAACTTTCGCTTCGTTTACTTTGTTTTGACCTACTTTGATCGAAGCAAGACCCACTTGATTTAAGTAGTTCTTCGGATCAGCAGCTAAGCCTTTTTTGAAGGCATCTTCAGCTGAAGTCCAATCTCTACGCGTTAAGAAATAGTATCCTAAATAGTAGTAATTTTCACCGGTAGGAGAAGCGGTAACTAAGCCTTCAAAAACCTGCTTAGCTCTACTTGGTTGATCGCGATCGATTAGGTGTAATCCGTCTGCGATAGTTTGTCCCATTGCCATATTGGTGATCAATAAACTGATTGCCAATATCCACGATTTCATTTTCTTCATTTTGTTGTTTAATTAATAGCTTTCAATCTTTTTCCTAGGCCTCGAACATCGAAATGTCCAATTTTATACACTTAACATTAAATTCGTAAGAGGAACAAAAATAAAAACAATCTTCTATTTTCCCTAGCCTAAACCGAATAAAAATGCACTATTGGCTAATTTGATAGGTGCGAATCGTGATAGGGCGGGTCAAAGGGATTAAGCCTGCCTTTAAAACGATCAGCTGACCCAAATCGCCAGATACATAATTTAAGAATCCTGTACCTAGACCCTGGTGAGCCTCTTTCAAGATATATTTAATTTCCCGGCGAAGCGGGTACTTTTTCAAGGCTAAATTATAACCGAAAGGTTGCGTATAGGGCATCCCCTTTCCTTCCGCTACAGACATCACATTCACCGAGCGAATAAATCCAAGCGAAGTTGGATTATCCCCATCACTAATCCAGTTAGAACCAATTACACCAATGGTATTAGGATCTTTTTTCACTTGATTGATGACCTCTGTGTTAGATCCGGCAGCAACTACATGTAATTTATCAGAAGTAGAAATCTTTAATTTGTCCACTAAAAATTTTAAATTACTCGAGTTCGCCTTATCAACTACGACAGTATACTTTGTGGATGTCCCCACGATTAAATCGCGTAAATCGGCTAAGGTAAGAAGTGTATCTTTATTCGATTTATTTGCAAGTATTGCAATACCATCCGCGGCAATATTAAAACTACGATACGTGATTGATTCACGCGTGAAGATTTCTTTTTCTTTTTCTGTCAAATCACGAGTAACCACTACCCCTCTAATCTTGTCATTTAACATATCAGCAATCACCTCATTTTCAGGACTGAACTTGAAGTTGATTTTAGCATATTTATATTGCTCTTCAAAGGCAGTTTTCTCTGCCTTCATCAAAGGTTGAAACGATTCATCAACACCCAAGGTAATTTCACCTACGGTCGCGGAATCTTTCGCAGTCTCTTTTTTATCAGTTGAACATTGAAAAAAACATAGTCCTAAGAGAACTAAACTAATATTTCTGATATTCATCATCTTCTTCATCTGTTGATTTAAAATAAGCATAGGCTCTCCAAATTCTGAAAACGCCATAAGCCATAAAAAGTAATCCAAAAAGTACAATGGTAGGTACTCCAAAATTCGTACCTAAATCAAATTCAGAATAGAAAGCCA
Organism: Bacteroidota bacterium; assembly: GCA_046046955.1. GTDB lineage: Bacteria > Bacteroidota > Bacteroidia > Cytophagales > Spirosomataceae > Aquirufa. Next base: position 4,205 of record JBJOIV010000125.1, read on the forward strand.
CATACAAGCCTAACAGAAAATAGGCAAAAGCAACAATCAATCTAAACGTTACATTAATCCAAATAGCAACTGGTCTTTTCATCTTCATTTAAAAAAACAGACCTGCTAAAAATACATTCAGCAGGTCTGTCTATGTTTAATCGTTTCTATCTTATTCAGATAATACGAAAGTGATCGGTTGAGTAAAACGAGATCTAACCGCACGTCCAGATTGCTTACCTGGATTCCATCTTGGCATTGCCTTGATTACGCGAATAGCTTCCTCGTCACATCCGAAACCAACTCCCTTCAAAACTTGTACGTCTTGAACAGAACCGTCCGTATTTACAACGAAAGATACGAATACTCTACCGCCTACGTTCGCACGCTGAGCTGCAGATGGGTATTTTAACGTCTTTTGCAAGAAACGTCCCCATGCACCCGGACCTCCTGGGAATTCTGCTTGTTGCTCTACCGCCGTAAAGATTTCATCTTCAGCTGGCTTAGGTGGCTCAACAGGTTCAGAACCCTTCGCATCTGGATCTACTGGTGGCTCATACGTTTCCGTTTCACCCTTGACAGTTTCAGACGCCGTGTTACCTCTTACCTCTTCAGGTGGAGGCTCAGGTTTCGTTACTTCCTCATCATGCTTGATCTCTGGAGGTAAGAATTTCGTTGTTGTCACCTTAGGAATTTCCTTGGGTGGTGGCGGCGGTGGTGGAGGAGGCAACTCTACTT
>JBJOIV010000126.1:0-4915 GCA_046046955.1 Bacteroidota bacterium
ATCTGCGTATTTTTGAACCACAAAGGTACAGATTATAGTTTATTAAGGTAATTTTACACGATGAAATACCTTTGGCTGCTTTTATTCTGTTTGCCGCTTCATGCGAAAACGGCCTTCCCTGATTCACTCTTGATCGGGAACGTAAAAGTATTCATACATCCCTCAGCAAAAGCCATCCTAGAAACGGAGCAAAAACGCTTAGGAAGCAGCAAGAAATTTGTGGAAGGAATGAAGGAGAAAATGCGTTTCTATTTCCCCGTCATGGAACCTCTATTGAATGCAGCGGGCATTCCGAATGAATTCAAATACCTTTCCGTTCAGGAAAGCGGACTTAATCCAGTAGCAGTTTCCACTTCTCAAGCCGTGGGGTATTGGCAATTTAAGGCTGGTACAGCCACTGATGTGGGCATGAAAGTCAATGCCCATGTCGATGAGCGCAAGCACATTATCGAAGCCACAAGGGGTGCTGCGAACTATTTCACCCGTAATAACCGTGTTTTAAATAATTGGGTGGGGACGCTTCTCTCCTACCGGGTGGGTTTAGGAACAGCTAAGAAAACGTCCTATGTGATGGATTGGGTAGGTAAATCGGATATTCAAGTAGATTCAAGCACGGATTGGTACGTTTTACGTTTTTTAGCCTACCAAAAATTCTGGGCGGATGAATTTAAAAAGGATGATTCCCTAGGAATTCAACCTACGAGTCAGGCCAAATTGATCTGTTACGACAATTCTTGTGGCAAAAACCTCTATGAAATAGCGGATGAATTAAACGTAAGCTATGATGATTTGAAGAAATACAATCCGTGGATTTTGAACGATTACATTCCAGATGATAAGAATTACATCATTTATCATCCATCATCGGTGACCTTTTTCGACAATTCGCTTCAGATTCCGGAGATTCTTGCGCCAGATGATTTTCTGCTACCTCCCAAGAAGAAATTAGATAACCCGCAAAAGGAATAATCCATCTCGAATAGGCATCAATAAAGGCTCCACACGTGAATCTGTGGCTACTTTAGTATTGAAATCGCGCAGGGCTTGTGTTGACTTGTCTTTGGCAGACTCATCGATAATCTTACCGCTCCATAAGACATTATCTACCAGAATAAGGCCTCCTGAGCGCATTTTATCAATCACTAAATCAAAATACAGCGCATAATTACGCTTATCTGCGTCAATAAATACCAAATCGATAGGACCCGAAATCGATGGGATTTCGACAGCCGCATCAGCAATTCGGTAATCTATTTGATTCTTGAAAGAAGAGCGATCAAAGAAAGAACGCGTAAAGCTTTCTAATTCCTCATTGACATCAATCGTAATTAAACGTCCATCCTGCTGTAAACCTTCGGCAAGACAAAGGGCGGAATACCCGGTGTAGGTGCCTATCTCGAGAATGAGAGCGGGTTGATAAACTTTGGAAATAAAGGACAAAAAACGGCCTTGCAAATGACCTGAAAGCATTCGAGGCTGCAATACCATCGCATGAGTCTCCCGAACTAACTCCTTTAATAAGTCGTTTTCAGGTTCCGTATGCAAGCGTGCATATTCCTCAATGCCGTGGTCAATAAATTCCATCTATTTGATACCCGTATAAAAGAAATCCAACGAATTAGCTGGATCCTGGCTTAGGAAATAATCATCCACCTGAATGGAGCTCACTAAAGAATTATTCGATTTAGACATCGATAAACGGCTCATTCGGTTCGCGATATCATAGGGAACCTGCAACCAGGTTCTTGGTAATTTGTATTGTAAATTGAAAATATCGAAACGCGTGATTCGCTTCACCGCCACCTTATTTTCTTCGTAATAATCCATCACTTTTTGATTCCCGTGCACACCTTCCGTGATCACCTCAGAGAAATGTTTCTTCATCAAATCACGTAATTCAGGGGCTAAATACTCGCGTACATGCCATGGATTACGCGTTAAAGAGAAGGTCTTGTTCACCGTGGTCAAATACAATTTCCCTCCTGGCTTTAGCACGCGAGCGGCCTCGGCTAAGAAAAAATCATCGTTTTCGATGTGCTCTATCACCTGAAAAGTCACCACATAGTCGAAATGATTCGATGGTAAATCCTTCAATGGGGGCAAGAACATATCAATGAACTTGAATTTCGGGTAGGTCTTCGAAAGACTCTCCATCAATTCCGTATTCTTATCTACACCTGTATATTCGCTAACCGAATCTGCTAAAACGCCTACTCCGCGTCCCGTTCCACATCCGATCTCTAAGACATTGCCAGAAAGCAATTTACTCACATGGATATAAGGATATAAAAGGCGCTGGTGAACAGGGTTATCTGAAGGAATATCAGAGGAAGCAATTTCGGTTGTTTTATACATTCTAAAAGGATTAGAAGACAAAGGTAAGGAATTATCTAGCTGAAATGTTAAAAAAAATGACGACCTTCGTGCAAAATTTCAAGCAACAACGTGTCAGAAGAAAACGCATCAAGACCCCCATTTAAGAGACCATTTAGGCATTATACCGCTCCCGTAACAGACAACAAAGAGTTTGTTTTTGGGGTACAATCTGTCCTAGAAACCCTTCGTTCTGGGAAGGAAATTGATCGTTTATTAGTCCAAAGAGAACTAGGAAACACGGAAATCCTCGATTTAGCGAAAGAAAAAGGCATTCAAGTACAGAAGGTGCCTTTGGAAAAATTAAACCGTATCACGCGGAAGAATCACCAAGGTGCGATCGCTTTCGTTTCGGCTATTCACTACGCGAAATTAGAGAATGTCATTGCAGACACCTTTGAGAAAGGCGAAATCCCCTTCATTTTGATTCTAGACCGTGTGACGGACGTTAGAAACTTCGGTGCCATTGCGCGTACCGCTGAATGTGCAGGTGTTCACGCGATTGTTTTACCTTCTCGTGGAGCTGCTCAAATCAATGCAGATGCCATGAAAACATCTTCTGGAGCCTTGAACTTTATCCCTGTTTGCCGGGAAGATAGCTTAATTCAGACCATCGACTTCTTACAAAACTCGGGTTTGCGTGTGGTCGCTTGTACAGAAAAAGCGAAAAGCACAATCTATGAAGTGGATTACAAGGACCCGATTGCCATTATCATGGGATCTGAGGAAGATGGAATCACCGACGAAATCATCCGCAAATCAGATGAGATCGCTAAAATACCTCAAACAGGTCAAGTAGGATCCTTAAATGTGTCGGTTGCAGCGGGTGTCATCATTTTTGAGACCGTTCGCCAACGTTCAATTTAATTTTTTCGAAGTATTTGTGTGGCTGAAGCTTGGGCTTTGGGCAAAATAGTCACGTCCGCAATGTTCACATGAGCAGGTGCTGTAACGATATAGCGAATTAATTCTGCCACATCCTCCGCCACTAAAGGTTCGTATCCGGCATACACCGCATTCGCCTTTGCTTGATCTCTTTTAAAGCGAACCTCCGAGAACTCAGTAGCTACAGCTCCAGGAGCCACATTCGAAACTTTAATGCCAAACGGATTTAAGTCCTGGCGCATTCCAGCTGATAAAGCTTCCACTGCTGCCTTAGAAGCACAGTACACATTCCCATTTGGATAGGTTTGCTTTCCTGCGATAGAGGATAAATTAATGATGTGACCTGACTGGCGCTCCACCATCCCTTTAATAACCTCCTTCGATACATATAATAAACCTGTTACATTAGAAGACATCATCGCCTCCCAATCAGCCACGTCTCCATCTTGAATAGCAGACATCCCGTGGGCATTACCCGCATTATTTACCAAGACATCGATATTTTTCCACTCTGCTGGAAGAGATTCAAAGGCTTTGATCACAGAAGGTTGATCGCTCACATCAAAGACTAGAATCGTCGAATCTACCTTTAAACTTGCTTTCAACTCTTCTAAGCGCTCTTTTCTTCTTCCACACAAGATTAAACGAAATCCTTCTTTCGCTAAAGATTCAGCAGTGGCGCGACCGATTCCGGAACTCGCACCTGTGATACAGGCTATTTTATTCATCGAATTAATTTTTCACGAAGGTAAGCGCAAAGAGGTGTTCTAAAAAATTTGAGCGTAATTTGTATGCAAATTCAATACCCTATGAACTTTTTAATCGTTGGATTGGGCAACATAGGCCCGCAATACTTATTTACTCGGCATAATATCGGTTTTATGGCGGTTGATTATTTGGCCAAACAAAAAGACATCAACTTCAAAACCGATCGTCTAGCCTCTGTGGCTTCTTATAAAGAAAAAGGGCACACCATCTATCTTATTAAACCCACCACATTTATGAATCTTAGTGGCAAGGCCGTTAATCACTGGCTAAACTTCTATAAGATCGAAAAAGAGCATATGCTTATTCTCGTAGATGATTTAGCACTTCCGTTCGAAACCTTGCGTTTAAAGCCCAAAGGTTCATCGGGTGGACATAATGGTTTGAAAAGTATCGAAGAAGTCCTATCAGGCTCTGAATATCCCCGTTTGCGCATGGGTATAGGTAGTGATTTCCCAAAAGGAAGGCAAGCAGATTACGTGCTTAGTAACTTTTCTAACGCGGAATTAGAGACCATTCCCTTTATTTTGGACAAAACCGCGGAGATAATTGAATCATTCTGCGTTGAAGGACTCACCAAAACAATGAACAAATACAACCAATGATTGTACTTTTTAAAGAATATTTGAATTTTTCCGTAATTTTTAAATAAGAATTATTCAAATGTATTGAAATAATTAGCCAAATATTATTCTGAATTATCAACAATAACATATTAATAATTCTGAATATGAAGTAAAATCAAGAATTTTCAGAAAAATTAAACACAAAATAGACTAAAATAAAGTTTTGCCATATTAAAAAAATGCAATAATTTTGCATCGTTGATTTAGATAATAAATATAACAAAAATATGAAGAAGACATTATTATTAGCTAGCTGTTTAATTGGA
>JBJOIV010000127.1:0-4739 GCA_046046955.1 Bacteroidota bacterium
CAAAAACTGCAGAAATAGACGGTTACGGAGTATCAGCCATTCGTAAGGGCACTAAGATTTGCACGAACGAGGGTGGCTTATTCGTCGTAGTTACGAAAAATGAAGAAATCGCTGAGAGATTAGATACGGCTAAAATTGAAAATTTAACACTTTTAAATACCGTTCAAGAAGGAGTTGATGCCATCTATTTAAATGATCTTGAAAATGAGTTTCAGGATGAAGATGACACAGAGTCTGGGGAGGAATATGGAGAGTCTTACGGTGAAGATTATGACTAAAATTGGATAATATCAAGAATTTTTGTGTTCGATTTTTGATATTTAAAATTCCGAAGAATATTTTGCCATTAGATCGTTTTGCCAAATTTATTTTTAATTAAATTTGAAATTAGCTATATTATCTATCTGAAATATACATTTCAGCGAGTATTGTTGGTTTTGATTAATTATTATTTTTATTAGAATATTTATAGTTTCCTATGAGAAATCCGAATGAAGTAGGTTTGTACAGAAAAGAATTCGAGCATGACGCTTGTGGTATTGGTTTTGTAGCTAGCTTAAAAGGCATAAAATCTCACCGAATTGTTCAGGATTCCATAAAGATGCTGATTCGTATGGATCACCGTGGTGCCTGTGGCTGTGATCCCAATTCAGGAGACGGGGCAGGGGTATTAGTACAGCTTCCTCATGAATTCTTTTTAGAAGAAACCAGTTCATTAGGCTTCGCTTTACCTTCTTTAGGAAACTATGGTGTAGGTATGGTCTTTTTTCCAAAAGACGAAACTTTAATTAAAGAATGTAAAGAAGTCATTGAGCGCAAATCGAAGAAATTGGGATTACGCATTTTAGGTTACCGTATAGTTCCTGTTGATAATTCGGAAATTACAGGGGCTGATTCTGGAAATGCAGAACCATCGATTCAACAATTATTTATTGAACGTCCAGCTGATTGTGCTACAGAAATTGATTTTGAACGTAAATTATATGTATTCAGACAATATGTTGCTAAGTTATTAAATGAAACAATTGCTGGATTAAACAATAAATTCTATTTCGCGTCTTTGTCTTGCCGTACCATTATTTATAAAGGTATGTTAACGACAATGCAGGTGCCAGGTTATTTCTTGGATTTATTCCAAGAGAACTTTACATCAGCATTAGCGATCGTACACTCTCGTTTCTCTACCAACACCTTCCCAGAATGGAAGTTAGCTCAACCATTCCGCTTTATTGCGCACAATGGAGAGATCAACACGGTGAAAGGGAATTCTTCTTGGATGCAAGCACAGTCTGCCTTATTCTCCAGCAAGTATTTCACTCAGGAGGAATTAGATATGATTCTTCCTGTTTGTAGTTTAGGACAATCTGATTCGGCTATTTTAGATAATGCAATCGAATTATTGTACTTAACAGGTCGATCATTACCACATGTGATGATGATGTTAATCCCTGAAGCATGGGATGGCAACGAAAGCATGGAGAAGTACAAGAAAGATTTCTACGAATACCATGCTGCCATGATGGAACCTTGGGATGGTCCAGCTAGTATCTCATTTACAGATGGTAAGATGATCGGGGCTACTTTAGATCGTAATGGATTACGTCCATCACGCTATTGGGTAACGTCAGATGACCATGTAATTATGGCATCTGAAGCAGGTGTATTGGACTTAGATCCTGCTACCATTGTCTCAAAGGGACGTTTACAACCTGGTAAGATGTTCGTTGTGGACATGGAGCAAGGACGTATTATTCCTGATGAAGAATTAAAAGAAAAGATTTGCCAGCAACAACCTTATGGGGAGTGGCTTTTAAACAATAAGATTCGCGTAGAGGATTTGCCGGAAGCTGGTAGTGAATACAGACAGCCAAAAGCAATTGAATTAGTTTCGCGTCAACAAATTTTTGGTTTTACAACGGAAGATATACGCGTTGTATTAGCGCAAATGGCTGAAACGGGTAAAGAGGCTTTAGGTTCGATGGGTATTGATACCCCTTTAGCTGTTTTATCTGAGAAAGCTCAACACTTATCATCGTACTTCAAGCAATTATTTGCTCAGGTAACAAATCCTCCAATTGATCCAATTCGGGAGAGAATGGTCATGTCATTACTTTCTGATATTGGTGGTTTATCCAATTTATTAGAGGAAAGTCCTACACATTGCCGTCAAATTGAGATCCAACAACCTGTTTTACGTAATAAAGAGGTGGAGAAGATTCGTTGGATCGACCATGAGAATTTCCAAACAAAATCAATTCACATGACCTTCCGTGCTTCGGAAGAAGAGGGTATATTGAAAAAGGCTTTGGATCGTATTAATCAATATGCAGAAGATGCTGTCGATGATGGATATTCTATCATATTATTGACAGATAGAGGTATTGATAGTTCACATGCACCTATTCCTTCTTTATTAGCCTTAGCCTCGGTTCACAATCATTTGATTCGTACGAAGAAGAGAGCGAAAGTAGGTATTATTATTGAGGCGGGAGATGTTTGGGAAACACATCACTATGCTACTTTAATTGGTTATGGTGCAAGTGCCATAAATCCATATATGGCGTTTGAAACAATCAAGGCGATGAAAGATCAGGGATTCGTCAATAAGGACCTAAGCTATGATAAATTAGAGTATAACTATATCAAAGCAGTGAATGGTGAATTATTGAAGATTTTCTCTAAAATGGGTATTTCGACCCTACAATCTTACCAAGGGGCTCAAATTTTTGAAATCTTAGGTTTAGGAAAGGACGTAGTGGATACATATTTTACTGGTTCAATTTCACGTATTGGCGGTATTAATTTAGATACGATTGCTAAAGAGGCCCTAATCAAGCATTCTTCTGGCTATCAATTAAGAAAGCAAGAATCTCCAAAACTAGAAGTGGGGGGTATCTATCAATGGAAACAAAGAGGAGAGGAGCACTTATTCAACCCGGCGACAATCCACTTATTGCAGCAAGCGACTAAACAGAACGACTATTCTGTTTATAAAAAATATGCTCAGTTAATTGACGACCAAAGTAAGAAGTCGATCACACTTCGTGGTTTACTTAAATTTAAAACGGGTAAATCCATCTCCATTGATGAAGTAGAGCCGGTTGAAAATATATTAGCTCGTTTTGCAACGGGTGCTATGTCTTTTGGATCTATTTCCTACGAAGCACATACAACCCTTGCTATTGCCATGAACCGTATTGGTGGTAAATCTAATACGGGTGAAGGCGGAGAAGATCCGATTCGTTTTGAAAAAATGGCGAATGGGGATTCAATGAACTCAGCTATCAAGCAAGTGGCATCCGGTCGTTTTGGTGTAACTGCGCATTATTTAACCAATGCGAAGGAGCTTCAAATCAAAATGGCTCAAGGTGCTAAACCAGGTGAGGGTGGACAATTACCAGGTCATAAAGTCGATGATTGGATTGGTAAAACGCGTCACAGTACGCCAGGTGTAGGATTAATTTCACCTCCACCACACCATGATATATATTCGATTGAAGATTTAGCTCAATTAATCTTTGACCTAAAGAATGCTAACAGAGCTGCCCGTATTTCGGTTAAATTAGTTTCAGAGGCGGGTGTAGGAACTATTGCAGCAGGTGTGGCAAAAGCGCATGCGGATCATATCCTCATCGCTGGTTACGATGGAGGAACAGGTGCTTCACCGTTATCATCTATTCGTCACGCCGGTTTACCTTGGGAGCTTGGATTAGCTGAAACGCATCAAACGCTCGTAAAAAATAAATTACGTGGACGTGTGACTATTCAAGCGGACGGTCAAATCAAAACCGGTAAAGATATTGCTGTAGCTGCCTTATTAGGTGCAGAAGAATTCGGTGTGGCTACAGCTGCTTTAGTTACAGCAGGTTGTATTATGATGCGTAAGTGTCACTTAAATACCTGTCCAGTAGGTGTAGCTACTCAGAATCCTGAATTGCGCGCTCTTTACACAGGTCAAGCAGATCATGTAGTTAACTTATTCCATTTCTTAGCGCAAGAATTACGCGAGATAATGGCTGAGTTAGGCTTCCGTAGATTAGAAGATATGGTAGGTCGTGTTGATCTATTAGAAATGAAAGACTTATCAAATCACTGGAAGTTCAAGAATGTTGATTTAAATCCAATCTTAGCTCCAGCTGTACTTTCAGAAGGAGTAGCTGTCTTCAAATCGGAAGAACAAGATCACGGTTTAGAAGACCAGTTAGATTGGGAATTATTGAAGATTGCAAAACCAGCGATAGAAAAAGGAGAGGTAGTTCATGGTGAATTAGACATCATTAACGTAAACCGTTCCGTTGGTACGATTTTATCGAATGAGATTACAAAGAAATATGGTGAGAAGGGTTTAGCAGCTGATACGATTAACATTAAGTTTAAAGGTACAGCAGGACAATCATTCGGAGCCTTCTCAGTGAAAGGAATTAAATTTGAGATCGAAGGAGATGCGAATGACTACGTAGGAAAAGGTTTATGCGGTGCTACTTTAGTGGCTTATCCTTCTCCATTAGCTTCCTTTAAAGCATCCGAAAATTCAATTGTAGGTAACGTTTCTTTCTATGGAGCTACCTCAGGAGAAGCTTATTTAGCTGGTATGGCTGGTGAACGCTTCTGTGTTAGAAATTCTGGTGCGAAAGTAGTCGTAGAAGGAATTGGTGATCACGGCTGCGAGTATATGACAGGTGGTTTAGTGATTATTTTAGGTAATACGGGAAGAAACTTTGGTGCCGGTATGTCAGGTG
>JBJOIV010000128.1:0-4530 GCA_046046955.1 Bacteroidota bacterium
GCGAAAAGGAGTAGGGCGTGTTTCATCGTTTTGGAAATTATATGCAAAGGTATTCTAAACGAGCACAAAGGGCAATGGATTTAATTACTATCTTTGCAACGTTTTTTAAAACCAAAATGTTATGCTGGAGCAGCTAGAGGCCATCCGAGAAAGATTTTTAGAAGTAGAACAACAAATCGCGATGCCAGAAGTGGTGTCGGACTTGAAGAAATTCAAGACCTTGAGTAAGGAATACAAGGATTTGCAAAAGATCGTAGACCAGTACATGGCCTACCAAAACTTATTAGGCTCCATCGAGGAGGCTAAACAAGTGATCGCTACGGAAAAAGACGAAGATTTTCGTGATATGGCCAAAGCGGAATTAGAAGAATTAGTTCCCGCAGAAAAAGAAATGCAAGAGGTTTTGAAGGAGATGTTAATCCCGCGCGACCCGAACGATTCAAAGGATTGTATCCTCGAAGTGCGTGCCGGAGCTGGTGGCGACGAAGCCTCCATTTTCGCCGGAGATATCTTCCGTATGTACCAACGCTACGCTGAAAAGATGGGCTGGACCTTCCAAATCATGGATTTCACCGACGGCACAGCAGGCGGTTACAAAGAAATTATCGCGTCTGTTCAAGGCGAAGATGTCTATGCTAAATTAAAGTTTGAATCCGGTGTCCACCGCGTTCAACGTGTGCCAGCCACCGAATCAGCTGGTCGTATTCACACCTCTGCTGCTTCCGTTGCGGTTTTACCAGAGGCCGACGAAGTGGACGTTCAAATCAACATGAACGACATCCGTAAAGACACCTTCTGTTCTTCTGGCGCGGGTGGTCAGTCGGTAAATACCACCTATTCTGCGGTTCGTGTGACCCACATTCCATCCGGTTTAGTAGTGCAATGTCAGGATGAACGTTCTCAAATCAAGAACTTTGATAAAGCGATGACCGTTTTACGTTCTCGTTTATATGAAATTGAATTAGCGAAACGTAACGCCGAAATCGCCGGAAATCGCAAGTCGATGGTGGGTTCAGGAGACCGTTCGGACAAAATCAGAACCTACAATTACCCTCAAGGTCGTGTCACCGATCACCGCATCGGCTTAACAGTTTACAATCTTCCAGTCGTAATGGATGGCGAAATTGCTGATTTCATTGAGCAATTGAGGATAGCGGAGAATGCGGAGAGGTTGACGGAGGGTGCGGTTTAGTAAAACAAATTCAAAAAATGGTCTGCGCCATATTTTTCTGAATTTGTTTTACTAAACCTTGCTGAAGAGCTAGGAATTTATCGATACATAAGAAATGGGGACTCCGGTCCCCATTTCTTATTCCACATCTCTTCTCTACACTCTCCTCTCTCTACTCTTGAACTTCAATTTTATTCCTAAATTCATACAAAAAGGGACGCATTGCGTCCCTTTTTGTATTCCACCTCTATGCTTTATTCTTTAATCTTTACTCTCTTATCTCTACACTATACTCTATAATCTCAACACTAAAACGACCACTAAATTCATCCCCGCAGGGGATTCCAACTTTGTACTTTTTGCTTTGTACTTTGTGCTTTGTTAGAACGAGCATTATAAAAGGCAAAGGCCTTTTATAATGCTCGTTCTAACTTAAAGCTAAAACTCGTCCCTTTATCCACCTTTGATTCCACCTGGATTTTGCTGCCATGGGCTTGAACGATGTGTTTCACGATGGACAGTCCTAGGCCGGTTCCGCCGCTCAATTTAGTGCGGCTTTTGTCGATACGGTAGAAGCGTTCGAAGAGGCGAGGAAGGTGTTTTTCGGAGATTCCGGGTCCGTTGTCTTTGACGGAAATAAGGTAGGATTTTTTACGGTCTTCAATTAAGACGGTCACCTTACCATCTTGGTTGCCGTATTTGATGCCATTGTCGACCAAATTGACTAAAACTTGTTCGATTTTTTGAGCGTCGGCTTTTACGTCAATGGCTTCATCTGCGCAATTAAGGAAGAGTTTTACGCCGCGTTTTTTGGCTTTCCCTTCTAATTGTTCAAATATCTCCTCGATCATCGGACGCAAATTGATTCGTTTTTTTTCGATTTTGATAGCACCAGTTTCGATTTGTGAAACGGTAAGCAAATCCTTCACTAAGGCGTCAAGGCCATCTAGGCTTTTGGCTGCTTTTTCTAAAAATTTCTGTCTGATTTCAGGTGCTTCATCCGGATTATCTAACAAAGTATGGACGAAGCCTTGGGCTGCGAAAATGGGTGTTTTGAGCTCGTGGGATACGTCAGCGAGGAATTCTTGGCGGTAAACTGCGGCCTTTTTTAATTCTTTTACCTCGTCTTCGGTGGTCGATACGTAGGCGGTTAATTCCTTTTTTAAGAGCTCGATGGGGTTCTCTTTTTGGACTAATTGCTTACGAGAAATGAGCGGGAAGTTCTTCTTCTTAATTTGTTTGATTTGGTCATATAATACGTTCACCTCCTTGAAAACAAGGTTGTCTAGGGCGAAGTAGATGAGTATGGAACCAAAAATCAAGACACTGATAAAGGCAACAAATAGAGTCGCTGAATCGGAGTGGGGTAAGAAGGAAATAAAGGCCGTTGCCACGCCGGCGATAACAAAGGCAAGTATGACAGAAAGGTAGCGAGGACTTAGCATGCTTGAAATTACGGATAATTTTTAAAATGTTGTAACTTTGTGCTTTGATAAGATAGCATGGAATTAAATTTATTGACTGCCATTTCGCCCGTAGATGGTCGTTACCGCAAACAAACCGCCACACTAGCTCCCTATTTCTCGGAGTTTGGATTGATCCAGTACCGTGTGCGAGTAGAAATCGAGTATTTTATTGCGTTGTGCGAGATTCCTTTGGCCCCTTTAAAAGGCTTCCCTAAGGAAAATTATGCTGCATTGCGTTCTATGTATACGAACTTTACGGAGGCAGATGCCACGTGGATTAAGGACACTGAAAAGGTGACTAACCACGACGTGAAGGCGGTAGAATATTTTATCAAAGACCGCATGTTAGCTCTTCCAGGCGACATGAGCCCTTTTGTAGAGTTCATTCACTTTGGACTTACTTCTCAAGATATTAACAACACGGCGATTCCATTATCTATCGCTGAAGCTCATCGTGAGGTGATTTTACCGGCTTACCAAGGTGTGGTTGCTACTTTAGATGCCTATGCGACAGAGTGGAAAGAGATTCCTTTGTTAGCACATACCCACGGTCAGCCGGCTTCTCCTACCCGTTTAGGTAAGGAAATCAAGGTTTTCGTGGAGCGTTTGAATCGCCAATTAGAATTGTTAGCACAGGTTCCTTTTACAGGTAAATTCGGTGGAGCGACAGGTAATTTCAACGCACACCAAGTATCCTTCCCAGAAATTAACTGGCCACAATTTGCGGCAAAATTACATGCAGATTTAGGCATCAAACGTAGCCAATACACAACTCAAATTGAGCATTACGATAATTTAGCCGCCTATTTCGATGGCTTGAAGCGTTTGGATACGATCTTGATTGATTTATCGAGAGATATTTGGCAATACATCTCGATGGGTTATTTCAAGCAAAAGATCAAAGCGGGTGAAATCGGATCTTCGGCGATGCCTCACAAGGTGAATCCGATCGATTTCGAAAACGCGGAAGGAAACTTAGCGATGGCAAATGCCTTCTTCGAGTTCTTATCTGCGAAGCTTCCAATTTCTCGTTTGCAACGTGATTTAACGGATTCGACCGTTTTACGTAACGTGGGTACGCCTTTAGCGCATGTGGTGATTTCCTTGAATTCATTGCAACGCGGTTTGGGAAAATTAGAATTAAACAACAGCAAAATCCAGCAGGATTTAGAAGATAACTGGGTGGTCATCGCAGAAGCGATCCAAACTGTATTACGCCGCGAAGCATTTCCTAAGCCTTACGAGGCCCTGAAGGATTTGACTCGTCACCACGGAAAAATCGACCAAGCTGTTTTCCATGCATTCATTGATGGCTTAGCCGTTTCCGATGCAATCAAGGCAGAATTGAAGTTGATCTCACCGTTTAACTTCGTAGGCCGCGACGAAAACTAAAACTATAGACTAGTGACTCCCGACTAGTGACTAGCGACTCCCGACTACTTATGAACCACCGCCTCATGCACATCGCCCTCGTGGTAGCCGATTATGACGAAGCCATCACTTGGTATACGGAGAAACTAGGTTTTACGCTAGTGGAAGATACGGTGCTTAGCGATGTGAAGCGTTGGGTATTGATACAGCCGTCTGGGGAGGGTTCTTGTCAATTATTGCTTGCGAAAGCGGCAACGGAGGAACAAAAATCGAGGGTAGGTAATCAGACGGGAGGACGTGTTTTCTTGTTCTTGCACACGGACGATTTTGAACGAGATCATGCGAATTTGATAGAGCAGGGCATTACGATTGTGCGTGGACCGAGCGAGGAAGAATATGGTAAAGTGCTCGTATTCGCCGATTTATATGGAAATTTATGGGATTTGATCGGTTAAAATTTTGATTTTACAGATTTCACTCTACATTTGTATCAAATAACAACACAATGACAAAAGCAACATA
>JBJOIV010000129.1:0-4494 GCA_046046955.1 Bacteroidota bacterium
TCCCTTCCCCTCTACAAAGCCTTCCAGCGTGAGCTGGGAGGCTTTTTTGTTTTCAATTGCGAGCCAAGCTTGCTTGGGCGAGCAAGGGAAAATGAAAAAGCTTCATCCTGAGCGCAGCGCAGGATGTTAGGCTTTGTGCTAGATGCGCTGCGGGCTGACAGCGAAATGGAATGGAGCTGTCACTCCCGAACGTTAAGTATAAGTGGCAGGCTTTGTACAAGATGCCCTGCGGGCTGACAGCGAAACGGAGTGGAGCTGTCACTCCCGTTTGCAAATAATATCAAGTAATTGATAATCTGCTGTTAATCATACTTAATTCTAGGACCCTTAGCCTTTATTCTATACATTCAAGAGCACAAAAAAACCGCTGATTTCTCATCGGTTTTTTAAAAATCTTCTGATTGGTTACGTTCCTTTTAAGGAAGAGGCTTTACCAACCATCACATGACAAATTTACGCAAGATTTCGGTATAAGTAAGAAAATAACTTTGTGCAACAAAAAAACCACTAACAGAAATGAACGAGACGAATAATAATCTAACCACTTTTGAATCTCACTTAGATAAGCAATATGGTGAACGCGGAACCACCAAGCGCAAAGAGTATGAAGAAGGTTTTGAAGCCTTTAAACTTGGGGTGATACTTCGAGAACTTCGAAAAGAACTAGGCTTGACCCAAGAGCAACTTGCTCAAAAATGTGGTGTTTCGAAGACCTCTATTTCCCGTATTGAAAACTTTGCGGGCGACATTCGCCTTTCCACTTTAATGAGAATAATCAGGGTAGGACTCGGTAAGCAATTGAAGTTCAGTCTAGACATACTGAATAATGTTAAAAGCCTATCGGGTGTTATTAATCTGCCCCCAGATTATGATCCCAAAGAGGAATACAAAAAGTACATTGTAAATAAATATTCGAAGTAATATTCTTGCCCTCTTTTTGGCAAAAGTATGACCTTAATTTCTAAAGCCCGTTTATTTATCAATAGTAAATTCTTCAAACGATGAAAGATCAAATCCAGCAAAAAATTAAAAGGAAAGAAAATCCTCTATCGAACGACGTTGATATTAAATTGAATTTACTTCAGGAGGAATTAATAGATTATGGAATCGAAGTTTTCAATAAAGAAGAGGATAAATTTCAGCGTTGGATGAATAAGCCTAATGACTCATTAGACAAGAATACACCTAAAAGTCTATTGGATTCAATTGTAGGGATTCAAGAAGTGAGAAATTGTCTTAATCGAATTGAATTCGGTAATCTTGCTTAAAGAAAGAATTTCGAAAAAATTAGAAAAACACCTTTTATTATTTCAGAATTTTTAAAACCACTAAAATGAAAACAACAAGTTTGGATGACTTAATAGACAAATACATTGGTCTCCCTGGTACTTTAAAAAGAAATGAATTTGACCAAAAATCGAGGTTGTTCATTTTAGGTGTTCAGATCATGCAAATAAGGAAAGATCAAAGCCTATCAAAAAAGAAGTTATCAAAAATGTCGGGTGTCACTAAATCCATGATTTCTAAAATTGAGAATAATTTGGGGAAAGTACGTTTGGGCAAATTATTGAAAGTAGTAAGGGCCTTAAATGCAAAATTATACTTTGATGTAGAAGTCTAACTTTTTTATATGGATTGCAATTTGAATATTTTACTCATGTAAAATTCTATTTTATTTAACTTTTAAGTTTATTTTTATATAAATTTAATTAACCTAAAAGTTAAATTATGAAACATCTATCCGTACATCAATTGGATGATCAAATTCGTCAATATGTAAATGGTCAGCGATTTGATCGCATTCCACAAGGTTGGATTCGCTCTTCTAGAACAGCCATTGGTATGACATTAAAGCAATTAGCTACACGCTTGGGATTCAGTGTGCCTGCTGCGAAAAATTTTGAGATGAGAGAAGTAGATGAGGCTATTACCTTGGCAAGTTTACGTAAAATTGCGAATGCCATGGAGATGGATTTGGTCTATTATTTTAAACCGAAACAAGACTCGCTGGATGATTTATTACAAATCCGTGCTGAGTTGAAAGCTAAAGAATTAATGGAACGTTCTAATCAAGCTATGCTATTAGAAAATCAAGAAGCTGACAATAAAAATAAGTCTCGTGAATATGATCGTTTAATTACTGAAATTCGAAATCAGAAACCAAGCAGCTTGTGGGATTAGATGAATTTGATTTTGGCCAAACACCTGTAGACCCTGAACAGATTTCGGGTTTACGGATTCCTATGGTTAGTAGTTTGGCACAAATAAATTCTTTAGAACAGGCAAACATTAACGAAGCCATGCGTTGGTTGTTAACAAAACGCTCCATTTCTAATTTGCTTACTGAATCTTTTATTCGCCGTTTGCATAAAAGAATGTTTGGCCAAGTCTGGAAGTGGGCGGGAGATTATCGGAAAACGGATACAAATATTGGCGTAAAATGGTACCTCATTCCTGTAGAATTGAATGCTTTACTATCAGATGTGAATTATTGGATTATAAATAAAACGTACCCTCCCATTGAAATCGCTATTCGATTTAAATTTCGATTAGTAACTATCCATTGTTTTCCTAATGGGAATGGGAGGCACGCACGGTTAATGGCAGATTTAGTGATGAGATATCAATTTAATTTACCTCGATTTTCTTGGGGTAAATCTTTAAAAGGAGATGTGAGGGCAAAATATTTAGAAGCTATTATTATGGCATCTAAAGGGGATATCAAACCTTTAATTGAATTTGCAATAAGTTGATATTCTCCTACATTTACAGTCTAAACCTATCAGCTAACATGAAAAACCTTCTTCTCTTACTCCTGCTCTTAAACTTCTCTACTCACGCCCAATGGATCGAACTCCTAAACGGCCGCGACTTAACAGGTTGGAAAGCCAGTGAAAATCCAAATTCGTTTCAGGTAAAAGACGGCGAACTACGTATCGAAGGACCTCGCGGCCACCTCTTTTATGATGGGCCAGTTGGAAATCATTCGTTCACAAACTTCGAAGTGAAAGCCCTAATTAAAACCCAAGAAGGCGCTAATTCAGGCTTATATGTATGTACTGCATTTCAAGACACTGGCTGGCCATCACAAGGCCATGAAATTCAAGTGAATAATTCCCATACGGATTGGCGTAGAACTGCGAGTCTTTATGGCATCGTGGATACCGCGGAAAAGTTAGTGCACGATGAAGAATGGTTTGAATTGTATGTGAAAGTGGAAGGGAATCACGTTACGACAAAGATTAATGGAAGAACAGTGGCTGACTATGAAGAGCCGGCGGATAAGAAACGAATCCAACCCGGAACCATCGCCATCCAGGCGCACGATCCGAAAAGCAAGATCGCTTATAAAAGTGTGCAAGTAAAATTGAACTAAATAAAAAGAGGAGCCTTTTGAGCTCCTCTTTCTTTTTCTATTGTAGTTGATTATAAATCCACCGCTTCTCCGTAAGCCGCTTCTGTCGCGCCTTTGAAAGCTTCTGACATCGTCGGGTGAGGGTGAACCGTTTTCATAATTTCATACGCTGTGCTTTCTAACTTGCGAACCACTACCGCTTCAGCGATCAATTCCGTTACATTGTAACCGATCATGTGCGCGCCTAATAATTCACCATATTTGGCATCATAAATAACTTTCACGAAACCATCACGAGCGCCGGCAGCCGTAGCTTTACCTGATGCTACAAACGGGAACTTACCCACTTTGATATCGTAACCAGCTTCTTTCGCTTTCTTCTCTGTCATACCCACTGACGCGATTTCTGGCGTGCAATACGTACAACCTGGGATGTTCGAATAATCTAAAGCCTCTGTCTTGTGACCAGCGATTTTCTCGACACAAATGATACCTTCTGCTGAAGCTACGTGTGCCAAAGCAGGGCCCGGAGTCACATCGCCAATCGCATAATATCCTGGCATATTCGTCTCGTACCAAGCATTCACTGGGATACGACCTTTGTCTACGATGATACCTACTTCTTCTAAACCAATGTTCTCTAAGTTACAGATCACACCTGCCGCAGAAAGAACGATATCACATTGGATTTCTGTATTTCCTGTCGGAGTCTTGATGCTTACTTTGCAACCTTTTCCTTTCGTATCAACAGATTCAACGCTAGAAGACGTTAAAATCTCGATACCCATTTTCTTGTATTGCTTCGCTAATTCTTTTGATACATCTTCATCCTCGACAGGAACGATGTTTGGAAGGAATTCTACGATCGTAACTTTCGTTCCCATCGCTGCATATACGTAAGCGAATTCAACGCCAATCGCGCCTGAACCGATGATAACCATCGAATCTGGACGTTTTGCTAAGCTCATCGCCTTGCGGTATTCGATTACTTTTTCACCGTCGATAGGCACATTAGGCAATGCACGTGCACGTGCACCCGTAGCAATCATGATATTTTTACCTTCGTAAACGGTTTTCTTTCCGTCTGCGTCAGTTACTTCGACTTTCTTACCAGGTTGGATTTTTCCAAAACCCATAAT
>JBJOIV010000130.1:0-4489 GCA_046046955.1 Bacteroidota bacterium
TAGTATTAATACCGCACTAGGGCGCATGCGGTATGCGCTCATTAACCTGCGAAAAATGTTAGAGAAACAAAACCTTGCCTATGACAAAAAACTCTACCCCGAATGACCTGATTAAACACCTTTATGAACCTGAAACAGGGTTCCAGCAAACATTAAATGAAGATGAGAAGCAAGAGCTTGCTCATTTAAAACAGGTCCAAAACTTGCTGAACACGGCTTTTATGGAGCCCTCCGAAAGGAGTCTAGAGAAAATTCTCGAACACGCTCGTCAGAGTAAAAAGCCCCTAGCACACTAGGGGCTTTTTTATTCAAAAAATCTCGCTAATTTTAACAAAAATCAAACCCTATGGACGCAGCAAAAGTTGACCTATTCATCATGACACATGCGAAGAGTTTTGAAACGCATCAATTGTCATTTATCAGAGAACAGTTATTAGCCTTAGATAATTCTGCCTGGGTCATGTTACAGCATGTCCCCATTAAAGATCCAGTTCTCAGCCTGATTGTCTCCATCGTGGGTGGTCACTTTGGAATCGATCGCTTTCTGATCGGTGATATTGGTTTAGGTTTTGCGAAACTGCTCACCTGCGGAGGATTAGGCATTTGGACCATCGCAGATTGGTTCTTCATCATGGATGCCACACGCGCTAGAAACTTAGCTAGATTACACCCCTATTTAGTCTAATGAGCAGAAATCAGCTCTACAGTATCATTCTTATTGCCTGCACTACTGGATTTATTTATTTGTGGACAGGAATAGAATTTAGTTGTTTTTTCAAAAGTATCACCGGAATTCCCTGTCCAGCCTGTGGAACGACTCGTTTCATTCAAGGCGATTTTATACAGGGCAATCCGTTTGGAATCTTCGTGGGTGCTGCATTTTTATTGCCCATAGGCGTATTTATTGACTTTCTTCGTGGAGAAGATCGCGTTTTTCGAGCGTATCTTTGGGCTGAAGATAAGTGCCGCCAGCCATTGAATGCGGCTTTGCTGATTGCGCTTGTGGTATTGAATTGGATTTGGACGATATATAAAGGTTTATAATGTTAAAGAAGGAGCGATTTAAGGCTTTTGTGGATCATTTTTCTAGTCACTTTCCGGAGGCGGTAACCGAACTGCATTACACGAATCCCTTTGAACTTTTAGTGGCCGTTGTTTTATCTGCACAGTGCACGGATAAGCGGATTAACCAGGTCACTCCTGCCCTATTCAAACGTTTCCCGGATGCAAAATCTCTAGCTGAATCGAGTGTCGAAGAGATTTTCTCCTACATTCGTTCCGTTTCTTATCCGAATAACAAAGCGAAACATCTTTTAGGTTTAGGCCAAAAAATCACCGACCAATTCGCCGGCGAAGTACCAGAAACGATGGAGGACCTCCAAAGTCTTCCCGGAGTGGGTCGCAAAACCGCGAACGTTATTGCGTCAGTCATTTATAATCAACCTGCCATGGCTGTCGACACCCACGTTTTTAGGGTTTCTCAGCGCTTGGGGTTGGTTCCTAAAACGGCGAACACGCCGCTTAAAGTGGAGATGGCGCTGATCAAACACTTGCCTGATGAAGTCATCGCCACTGCGCATCATTGGCTAATCCTACACGGTCGCTATGTCTGTTTAGCGAGAACACCGCAATGTGCAAAATGTACGATCACGCATTTTTGCGCCTTTTATCAGAAAAATAACAAGGCATGAGCAGTGTAGAAATTCTAGCCATCATTGCCTCTTTAGCCGGTGTTATCCTAAGCATGGGACGCAAAAGCCTAGCTTGGCTTTGTAATATCTTAGCATCTGGGCTCTATGGTTTTATTTTCTGGCAGAGCGGCCTGTATTCCGACATGGAATTACAAGGTTTTTTCATCCTGATGGCCGCCTATGGTTGGTGGAATTGGTCGCAATCTGAAGCGGATTGGAAACCTGAGAAGTCTCCCTATTTGCCACTTTTAAAGGGATTAATGGTTGCGCTACTATTCGGTGCAGGATCTGGTTACCTACATACGCTCTATTTCCCTTCGGTTAGCTTCCCCTACCTAGATGCAACTTTAACAGGCTTAAGCATTTACGGCACCTGGCTAGCCACAAAACGCAAGATCGAGAACTGGATTGTCTGGATTATCGTCGATTTCGCTTATGTGGGCATGTATCTTTCCAAAGGTTTGTGGGGGACTGCTGTTCTGTATGGCGTCTTTATTCTTTTGGCCATCAAAGGCTACGTCGATTGGCATAAGCAACTGAAAGACAGGGTTTAAAAAATTTGTCAGAGATTTTATCTGAAATTCTACCTTATTAAGTTCAGCCTCTTTATATTTGTACATAGGTAAAAGACTACAATTTAGATAGATTTATGGCAAACGAAGAAAAACAAAGATACTCTGCCGAAGAATTAAAAGAGTTTGAAGAAATTATCCGTGCTAAATTAGATGATACGAATGCTGAGTTAAAGTATTTAAGAGAATCGCTAAGTAAGAAAAACGACACAGGAACTGACGCGACATCCGGAAACTCGAAAGTGATGGAAGATGGAGCAGATACTGCGGAGAAAGAAAATCTTAATCAGCTAGCTGTTCGTCAACAAAAGTTTGCTAAGAACCTGGAAAATGCCTTGATGCGCATTAAAAACGGAACTTACGGCGTTTGTATTGATTCAGGGAAGTTGATTTCCAAAGAACGTTTGCGTTTAGTACCGCACACGCAACACTCGATTGAAGCGAAGTTAAAGCAAAAATAACATGGGTTTTTTCGAAAACAACCGCCTAGTGGAATTGATAACTGACTATCTCAAAACTCAATTTGAGATCATCAAGTTAGATATTCAAGAGAAACTGGAAGAAATCTTCCTCCGGATTTTCAAGTTATTCCTCGTGGCGACCGGTTTTGGAATCACCCTATTTTTCCTTCTTTTAGGAGGATCTGAGTGGATCAATGAAGCTTTGGAAAGCCGTTTCATCGGCTACTTTATCGTGGCAGCCATCATCGGCGTAGCTAGTTTATTTCTTTTCTTATCCTTAAAACCCCGCGAAAATGAGTCAGAATAAAGAAAAGAGAGCGGAATTAGAAATACAAGCTGCCGCTATTGAAGAACAATTAACGGAGACTGTTACTGAATACAAGAAGATAGGCAATCAAATGCTCATCGCGGGAGGAATCTTTGCTGGTGGCTATTTGCTGTATTCAATGTTCTCGGGTTCTAAGAAAAAAGGATCCTTCGTGGGCGATGCCATTAAATCCTATGCCTTAGCCCTAGCACTATCTTACGCAAAGGACCTATTAGTCGATTACCTAGCCTCATTAGAACAAGAAACCGAAACTATAGAGGAAACCTCTTCGGAAAAAGCCTAGCCCTCCTTCGGACTATCGACTCCGGACTAGTGACTGTCGACTAGCGACTCTCGACTAGTTCTCCATCAAATAAGCCTTTATAAACTCATTAATCTCCCCATCTAACACCGCATCGGTATTCGATGTCTGGTAATTGGTACGGTGATCCTTGACGCGGCGATCGTCTAAAACGTAGGATCTGATTTGCGAGCCCCATTCGATTTTCTTCTTACCTGCCTCCACTTCGGCACGTGCAGCATTACGCTTATCGATTTCGATTTGGTATAATTTAGACTTCAAAAGGCGCAAAGCGACTTCTTTGTTCATTAATTGTGAACGCTCTTGCTGGCAAGCGATGATGATTCCCGAGGGTTTGTGGGTTAAACGAACGGCAGTTTCTACTTTGTTTACGTTTTGGCCTCCTGCTCCACCGGAACGGAAGGTATCCCAATCGATGTCTGCTGGATTGATTTCAATTTCGATGGTATCATCCGCTAATGGACAAATGTACACCGATGCAAACGACGTATGACGACGCGCATTCGAATCGAAGGGGGAAATACGCACTAAGCGATGTACCCCATTTTCTGATTTTAAATTTCCGTAAGCAAATTCACCATCTACCTCGATAGTTACAGATTTGATTCCGGCCACGTCCCCCGGATTTTCATCCACTAAACGCACCTTGAATCCATTCTTTTCAGCCCACATGTGGTACATACGCAACAACATGGACGCCCAATCTTGGGATTCAGTTCCACCTGCTCCGGCATTGATCTCTAACACGGCGCTCATATTATCGCCCTCGTCAGACATCATCTTGCGAAACTCGAGTGCTTCCAAGTTTGCTTCTAGCTTTTCGCCTTCCGCATCCACTTCCGCTTCGGTCGCTTCGCCCATTTCGTAAAATTCCCAGATGGTTTCTAGATCACCTTGTGCGCTCGCCAATTTATCGAAACCATCCGTCCAAAACTTCAGCCCGCGCATCTCTCGCATCGTGCTTTCTGCCTTGTCTGGATTATTCCAAAACTCTGGATCTAAGGTAACAGTCTCTAGTTCAGAGATTAAATATTTCTTGTGATCGTAGTCAAAGATACCTCCTTAAAGCCTCTATTCTGGCTTTCAGGTCATTGAACCTGTCTCTAGTCATGTGATTTTCTACTTAATAAAGTGCA
>JBJOIV010000131.1:0-4441 GCA_046046955.1 Bacteroidota bacterium
TCTTTAGATAGCCCAAACGAAAGGCCGCATCAAAAGCATCCGGAACAGGAACCTGATTTGAATTATATAATCTGCTACCACCTAAAAAGGAATCACGATCGGTTTTCACCTTGCCTCTTGCTTGATAGGCAATAGAGCTATTTACGTAGAGATGCTTTGGCAAAGCATATGAAAGCATACCACGCAACATGGCCGCTTTTGTTCCTAAACCAATCGACATCGGCATGAAATCAGGTACATAATTCGTGACCGGTGTACTTAATCCAACCACCGCATGTGCAGTTATGCCTTTGAATGCCTTGCTTTTTACTTTGACAAAAACCGAGGCATCTTGAAAACCTTGCTGACCCATCAAGTTACCCTGACTAGCATTCGTTTTCACATAAGGAACCATGGCGATTACATTGATATCACGCGTTATACCATAAGCCATCATTGCAGTCGCGGATTCTGTGCTTAGACGACCTAAATTCGGATTATCCCGTTTTAGGTTATTTTCCCAGTAATTTGTCCAGGAGCTATGGCCATAAATCAAGGCGCCACAAGCTAATTTTTTGTTCATATAGATGGCGTCGTGAGGCATTTGAGCCTTTAATTCGACGAAACCTAGCAAACAAAATAAAAGAGTAATACACTTTTTCATTTGCTTAATTTTTTAAATAATACACGATGTCCTCGGACGGATTTGTCCTAGGCTACAAGGGAATTAAAAATTAAGCTTGCCGTGGCGGCGAGAAAAATGCAGACGAGAAGTCTTGAGTGGGTAAAATTGGATGACTGATTGCCTCTTTAGCAGTAGGCCAATCTAAAATATAGAATACCCAGCCAGATGACTGAGCACAATATTCTTTCACTAAGGTATTAATTAATTTCGTTTTAGCTGGAGTAGAACCAGGCTCATCTGTTAGATGCTCATTTACCTGCTCGGCTAAATCAAAGAAGTTTTCGCGGGCATTCCGGTCTTTCACCATGACCGTTACCAAAGTGTCATTTTCCACCTTACGCGACTTCATTTCATAGAATTCATCCCCTTGGCGAACAGACCCATCTACGTCTTCAGCAGAAACCCAATCTGTTTGATAAGGCAAATTGATCGGGATTTTAACAACAACCGTTTCTTCCGTTTCTGGATCGATGGCTACCGTATTCCCATCTGAAAGATACTGCAACGCGAAACCGCCTGCTTGGTAAAGCAGCACAGAGAATAGCATTATGGCAAGTATTTTCTTCATTCTAGGGTAAAAATAGGCTATTTTTCAATAACTGTGCCTAATTCTTGGGAAATATTTTTTTGAATTTCCTTCAAACGGAGGAATTCTAACAAGACGCCATCCATCTCCGGA
The DNA here is from genome assembly GCA_046046955.1 of Bacteroidota bacterium. GTDB lineage: Bacteria > Bacteroidota > Bacteroidia > Cytophagales > Spirosomataceae > Aquirufa. Next base: position 1,344 of record JBJOIV010000131.1, read on the forward strand.
GAGTCAGCTTGCAAGGAATCCAATTTAGAAAGTACTTCCTGCAAATGCTGATCATTATACACTTTACGGAGACGTAACACATTTTTATAGGCCAAATCCTCCAGCATCTCCTCATCCGTGTTCACCCGAATTTCGTGTTTGTCCTTCCATTCTGAAGAAAGCGCGTGTTTTTCAGAGGAGATGTTAATCGAGAAAGATTGAATCTCTTCGTCTGTATGGTGCAGAAAGAAATCCGGCTTAGGTGCACGCTGAGCCGCAAATTCTTGCTTGCAAAGGTCCAAAATGCGAATAAAAAGCGGGGTTTGAAAAACGGTTCCCTCCAGTTCGTCAATCAAATAATGAACCACGGTTAAACCTGAAGCCTTCTCTGGATTAATTTCCAAATGACCATAATTGATCATCAAACGCACACATTCTAATTCTTGGTAATAGGCTAAATTTTGTACTTCAACCGTCTGATCACCCTGAACAGGTTCGATCAGATCTCTTACCTCCGCATATTGCTGCGCGGAAATCTGCTGAGGCTCATTTGAAGCCCCTTTCATTTTCTTTAATTGAATCTTATTTAATTCAGCCAGCAAGACATCTTCATCCATACGCATCATGGAGGCGGTCTTTTGAATGAATAAGCTACGCTGAATCGCATCCGGAATTTTGGAAATGGATTGCACCATTTCTTTAATCATCTCTGCTTTCTTGAAGGGATCGTCTCCGGCTTCCTCTTTGAAAAGATTTGCTTGAAATGAGATGACATCCTTCGCCTCTTTCTTGATATAGTCAACAAAGGCCTCAGAACCGATTTTCCGAACGAAGGAATCCGGGTCATTCCCTTCAGGGAATACCACTAAATTCACTTGTAAGCCTTCTTCAAGAATCAAATCCATTCCACGCAATGCGGCCTTGATACCCGCAGAATCACCATCATACAATACAGTAACATGCTGCGTGAATCGACCAATCAACTTGATTTGCTCGATGGTTAACGAGGTACCTGATGAAGCCACCACGTTTTTTATGCCAGCCTGGTGCAGGGAAATTACGTCGGTATAGCCTTCAACTAAATAACAAACGTCTTTCGAACGAATCTCATTTTTCGCTTGTGAGATACCATATAATGTGGCTGACTTATGGTAGACTTCCGTCTCAGGAGAATTCAGGTATTTCGCTTGGTTCTTCGCATCGTTGCGAAGGATACGAGCACCAAAAGCGATGATCTTTCCAGACACATTGTGGATCGGAAATATCACCCGATTTCGGAATCGGTCATAGACTTTGCCGTCGTCGTTCTTTTGCGTAACTAAACCCGCTTTTTCGATGATTTCTTGCGAGAAACCCTGTTTCAAAGCTGATTTCAAGAAGGCATCCCAAGCTTCCGGGCTATAGCCTAAATCAAAAGATTGTAGGGTTGCATCAGAGAAACCACGCTCCTTGAAATAAGGAAGGGCGATGGACTTACCTTCGTCTGTATCGTATAATTGCTTTTTGAAAAATTCTTTGGCGTATTCGAGTATGATGAGTAGACTTTCGCGCTCGTTTTGACGAACAAGCTGATCGTCAGTCATTTCCTCTTCTTGGATGTCGATGCCGTATTTTTTGGCCAAATGACGTAAAGCCTCGCCATATCCCAGACCTTCCATATCCATGACAAAACGCACAGAATCTCCAGCCTTACCACAACCAAAACATTTGTAGATTCCCTTCGCAGGTGAAATAGAGAAAGAAGGCGTTTTCTCACCGTGAAAAGGACAACACGCCCAATAGTTAGCGCCTTTTTTCTTAATAGTTACATAATCCCCAATGACGTCTGCCACCGCAGCCGTTTGCTTTATTCGCTCGACGGTTTCGGGATCAATGCGCATATTATAATAATAAACCAGCTAGTGTTGCAGACAAATAAGAAGCTAAAGTACCCGCAATTAAGGCTTTAAATCCTAATTTAGCTAAGTCTGAACGACGGGAGGGAGCTAATTCGCCGATACCCCCAATTTGGATAGCTACCGAAGAAAAATTAGCAAAACCACAAAGCGCAAAACTTGTAATGGCAATTGTTTTAGGGTCTAAAGTCGCCTTCAAGTGAACCATATCAAGATAAGCCACAAATTCATTCACGACCATTTTCTTACCCATCAAGGCACCCGCCACTTCAATATCTTGAGCAGGAACTCCCATTGCGAAAGCAAATACAGAGAATAACTTGCCTAAAATCGTATTCATCGATAGTTCTGGATAATTCACCCAAGCACCGATATGGCCTAAACCTAAGTCAACTAAAGCAATTAAAGCAATAAATCCAATTAACATCGCGATGACATTTAAACCTACTTTCAATCCCTCACTCGCACCCGCCGCGATCGCATCCACTAAATTCGCATGCGTTTTAGACAATTCTAATTTCACTTCGCCTTCCGTTTCAGACTTCTCCGTTTCAGGGAACATGATTTTAGAGATAACTAAAGCACCTGGCGCTGCCATTAAACTAGCCGCTAATAAATACGCCGCTGGAACACCTAAAGAGATATAAACAGCCATAACACCACCTGCGATGCAGGCGAAAGAACCTGTCATCGAAGCCATCAGCTCCGAATTCGTCATATTTTTCAGATAAGGCTTGATCATGATTTGCGCCTCTACTTGACCTACAAAGGTAGATGCCACATTTGAAAGTGCCTCTGCCCCACTCACACCCATTAACCAGTGTACGCCTTTACCCATAAAAGAAACGACACGCTGAAGAATGCCTAGGTGGTAGAACATATTCACTAAAACAGCCACAAAAATGATCGTAGGAACAACTTTAAAGAAGAAAATATAATCATTTCCTGGACCAAAAGCCTTGATCATCAAATCACGATTCACCAGCGAACCGAACACAAATTGTGCCCCTTTGTCCGCTTGACCTAACAAGGTATTGATGGAATCACCTAACCACTGGAAGAGGTTTTGGCCTACTTCTGTCTTCAAAATAAAGACGGCTAACAACACTTGTAACAAAAGACCTACGCCTACTGTCCGGTAATTAATTGCTTTACGGTTATTTGACATTAAAAATGCTACCCCTAAAATCAATACGATACCGAGTAACCCTGTAAATCTTTCCA
>JBJOIV010000132.1:0-4318 GCA_046046955.1 Bacteroidota bacterium
ATTCAGATAAAATGTAGCGGACATCTATTGCAAACTGTTTCGCTTTCGAAAGCCTTTGGCATACCAGCAGGTGTCATATTAGGGTCTTTCGATGACATTTCAGCCATTAAAACAGATTCCTTCTGGGTAGGCTCATCCCCTCCTAATCCAGCCTTTTGTCATGCCGGCTTAAAGTCAATGGAGGCATACTCAACTTTAAGTCAGAAGAGTCAGGTATTAGCTGATCGTTTTGCAGTAAATTTAAAAGGGCATGACCCCGCTATCACCTTTCAAGCGGGCTATCCTGCCTTTTGTTCCAAAGCCCCTGGGCTTTTTGAGCACTTAAAATCTAGCAGAATTTTAGTCAATCATTTTTCTTATCCAGATATCACCGCACCTCCCGTTTGCCGCGCTATTTTACCTGCGTGCCTAACAGAAACAGATATCGACCAAATCACTGCAGCCATCCTCAGCTATGCGTAACCTACTTTTTCTATTGATCAGCATGAGTACATTCGCTCAAAAACCCACGAATATCTTAGAGCAACTCTTGCTTGCCCATCCAGAAAAGTTCAAGAAGCTAACAGATCATCCGGAGAAATACCGCATGCAAATCCTGTATACTCAGATTGATCGGGATGCAAATAATAAACCTCACCTTACTACCTATTCTTACAGGGCTGATACAAATGAATACTTTTATCCGGCCAGTACGGTAAAATTAGCGGCCAGTGTACTCGCTTTAGAAAAATTAAATGCCCTAAAAATGGACAAGTCGGCCACTTTTCACACCCTGAAAAACCGACCTTCACAGCTAGAAATCAAGACCGATTCTTCGGCAGCGTCCGGTTTACCCACCATCGCGCATTACATCAAAAAAATTCTTTTGGTCTCGGATAATGAGGCCTATAATCGCCTGTATGAATTTTTAGGCCAAAGACCCTTCAATGAATCCATGGCAAAAAAAGGATTCCAAGGAGTCCGCCTCACGCACCGCTTACAAACTCCCCTCCCACGCTTAGAGAATCAATACACGAATCCCATTCAATTGATTGATGCCTCAGGCAAATTGCTATATCAGCAATCGGAAGGATTTAACAACAAGCCCTATGCGGCAAATAACCCCATTTTATTGGGTAAAGGAACGATGAATGATGCAGGATTGGTGGAAGATCGACCTTTGGACTTTAGTCTTAAAAATGCCTACCCCTTGCAAGCTCAGCATTTGTTTTTACAGCGATTAATGCTGCCAGAGGCATTCCCAGCGAAAAACCGTTTTAATCTGAGTAAAGAAGATTATCAGTTTCTATATCGTTACATGTCGATGTACCCGACGGAATCGAAGGAACCAAAATACACGGACGAACATGCTACCTACTGTAAATTCTTGTATTATGGATCGGAGAAAAATGCCACATTAAACCCCTCGATTCGGATATTTAACAAAGTGGGTGATGCCTACGGATTCTTGCTAGACAATGCCTACGTGGTGGACTTTGATAAAAAAGTAGAATTTATCGTAACGGCGGTGTTACTCTGCAATGAAGACGAAATCTTCAATGACGAAAAATACGATTATGACTCCATCGGATTTCCTTTCTACAAAAACCTCGGGGAAGTCATCTACGAATACGAGCTAAATCGACCTAAAAAACACCTGCCAGATTTATCGAACTTACGTTTTGACTATACTAAGTAGTTTTACGCTTCGCATATAACAGAACGCCTACCCCGAAAAGAACGGCTGGAATGGATAAGATTTGACCCATATTCAACGACAAACCATCTTCAAATGAACTCTGATTCTCCTTTAAAAACTCGTAAAAGAAACGAAGCGTAAAAAGAATAATCATAAAAAGACCAGTCAAAATTCCGTGAGGGGTATTTTGTTTTTGACGGTTCCAAATCCACAACAAAAAAGCAAAGATAACTAAGCAAGAAAGGGCCTCATACAATTGAGATGGGTGACGAGGTACAACGAAGGCAGCTAAACCACTCGGATTAAACTCGTAATCTCGCATAAATTTAAAGCCCCAAGGCAAATCAGTCGGCTTCCCAATAATCTCCGAATTCATCAAATTCCCGAAACGAATAAAAAAGCCAGCTAATGCAGTGGCAATCACAATACGGTCAGTCACATACAAATAGGACTGATCTTTGTTCTTTTTCGTGTACAGATAATAAGCCGTAAAAAGACCAATGGCTGCTCCATGAGAGGCTAATCCTGAAAAAGGCGGGGTAATCATTTGAATAAAAAAACGAACTGGATCGGCTAAAAGTAGCGGAAATTCATAGAAAAAATAATGCCCCATTCTCGCACCAGCAACCGTACCCACCATGGTATAAATCAATAATTGATCCGCTTGCTCGACAGGTCTACCCTCTTTCTTGAACATGTAAGAGACTACCTGAAAACCAGCTAAGAAGGCAAATGCGAAACATAATCCATACCAACGGATGGGGAATCCCAGTAGATTAATGATGGTCGGATCAGCGTTCCACTCAATAAATAAGTTTATCATTTTTCGGTCTTTTGACCAAAATTAAACATTATTTCTTTACGTTTTTCACAAAAACCTGGATTGTCTTTTTAAATAACTTAGCCGGGTGTAAACGATGAGGAAAGCCTAAAGATAAGGCCTGGAAGCTGCAAAAGAGGATTAGAAAGAAAATAACAAACCGCTGTTTCATAATGGAGCTGTTGATTGTAATGCAAAGATAAAAAACAAAAGGTACTTTGCAATACAAGGTACTATAAATTATCAATTTACTGATAAATTTTGTGGTCAAGATGCGTCGAGGCTGCTTATGGTTGCATCAGGGCTTGCGATTGCAAGCCTTTTTTGTGTAATTAGGGTATGCAAAACATTGAACCATCGTTTCAGTGGGAATCCATTTATGTCGCGGCACGCGATAAAAAGTCCCCTTTTTTTGGTAGACATTATTCAGAAACCACGTACGAAAATGATATTTATGGCTATTATATCCATCCCCTATGGGACGATATAGGCTCTGAAACACTCTTTTGTAAGATTCTTTACACGGATTATACGGCGAAATACACGATTATCGAATTATTTGGGGAGTGGAATGATACACTGCATAATGACATTATGCACCTGAAAAGAATGGTGGTGGACCATTTAGTCGATGAGGGGATTAAACATTTTATTCTAATCGGAGAAAATGTACTTAATTTTCACGGGGCCTGGGAGGATGACTATTATGCAGAATGGTTTGAGGATGTGGAAGATGGGTGGATTGCTGCGATGCATTTTGCGCCTTTTGTGGAGCAGGAGTGGACAAAATACAAGGTGGATTATTACCTGAATTTTGGTGGGAATCTCCAAATTCCAAACTGGAGAACGCTGAAACCTGAAATGCTCTTTTTTATGCTAGACAAATTGATGAAAAGAAGATTAAATCCGTAAATTCGTACAAACCTATTTAAAACCATGAAAAAAATATTCCTATTGACCTTGCTTTGTGCAGGTCTATTTTCTTTTGCTGTACAGGCAAAAAAAACAGATAATCGCTACTTCGAAATGCGCATCTATTACTGCCATCCAGGCAGATTAGACGCCTTAATCCAACGATTTACGAATCACACCACGAAGATTTTCGAGAAACACGGAATGACGAATGTGGGGTATTGGATTCCAACAAACAATACAGAGAATGCCCTCTACTATATTTTAGCCTACCCTTCTAAAGCAGAACGTGATTCTTCATGGAAACACTTCAGCAGTGATCCAGAATGGAAAACAGTTTCTAAGAAATCGGAGGAAACCGGAAAAATCGTTGCTAAAGTGACGAGTATTTTCATGAATGCAACTGATTTCAGCCCTAAAATTAAACCTTCGGGAGGTGCGGTAGATCAGGTTTTCGAATTACGTACCTATACCCAATTGCCGGGAAGAAATCCGGCGATTTTGTCTCGATTCAGAGATCATACCATGAAGATCTTTAAGTCGCATGACATCAAAAATATCGCCTATTTCACCACCATCGAAAAGGATCCTGCGGTTCAAAGTAAATTGGTTTATCTAGTAGCACATCCTTCGGAGGAAGCTGCCAAGACCAATTGGGGGGCCTTTGTGAATGATCCAAAATGGAAACAAGTTTCGTCTGATTCAGAGAAAGATGGCAAGATTATCGAAAAAATCGAGTCCATTTTCATGACTCCTACTAGCTTCTCTACTATTCGTTAAAACTATGAAATTCGCTAAAAATACACCGCTCCTATTCCTAGGTGGGATGATTAGCCTTGTTAGCTTAGGCATCCCCACTGTGATTCAGCCGAAAAAAATAACGTCTGATTCTGTTCATGTGAAAGTTT
>JBJOIV010000133.1:0-4213 GCA_046046955.1 Bacteroidota bacterium
GAAAGGGTTTTGGGCCAAAGTCACATCCGACACATCCGTCACAAATACTCCCTCGATGGGCTCGGTGCATTTTGCTAAATAATCCCGGTAAACTAAATAGCGAAACACATTGGGATTATAGATGGGATTATACTCAATGCGGACGAACGAAATGTAGTCATTCTCGTAACGCGCACAGGTTTCTTCCGAAAAATTATTGTGAAAAATAACGCCTTTTAGCTTCGCTGCAACCACCGATTCCGCCCATGCCTGCACTAATTCATAGGAATCATCAGGTAAAGTAGTACTCCGGTTTACATCATAAATACCGGTGATGTGACAGGCTAGTACGAGCTCCATTAATTCTCAGTTAAAGCCAATTGTTTTTTCAAAACGGCACAGGTACTGTTCGGATTATTTCGGTAATAGATATAAGATCTTTTAAAGACCTTTTTCGTCTTAAAGAGGGTTTCAGCTCTTTCAAAAAAGGCCGAATCAGCGGCGAATCCACCTTTGAAATCAATACTCTTGAACACTTTTTGGTGACCAAACAAAGTCCCAAAAAGTACTGCATCATCCAGATGAATGGGTTTACTCAAATCATTTTTATCAGGAACATAATAATCTTCGACTGAATCCACCACAGTTTCCGCCGTCGAACAAATCAAATCCACATTTTCCATTTCGTTCAAACAAGTGCTCAAATGATGTGGCTTGTACTCATCATCGCTGTCCAAAATGGTGATAAATTCACCGACGCTAATCAAAACACCCCGATTAATAGATTCCGCTTGTCCCCGATTACGGTGCCGGATGTAGATGATTTTTTCTTCGTGTGCCTCCACGTATTCTAACAAGGCCTTTCGGTCATTCCCCTTACTTCCATCATCAATAATGATGAGTTCGAAATCTTGAAAATCTTGCTGTAAAACGGAATCAATGGCTCTTTTGGTTAAAGAAAATTCCGTATTGTAAACCGCCATCAACACGGAAATTTTTACATTTTTAGACATGAGTCGCAACTAAATACTCACCAATATAGGTTAACGGGTACAAATCTAGTCAATTAAATACGGATTCATTTTAATAAATAATTATGAATACAATTATCGCTTTATTTCCTTCAAATAAAAGCTCGGATTCACTCCCACGTACTTTTTAAAAGCAGCGTAAAAAGTGGAGCGATTGGCGAAGCCACTTTGGTAGATATAAGTTTCTAAGGTATACTGTGTAAATGATTCCCTTTGCGAAAGAAAATGATGAATGCGGAAACGATTAATTAATTCAGCAAAAGAAATCCCATAGGCTTGTTTGATGAGTTTAGATAATTTAACGGAACTCATTTCTAGGCTTTTTGCCAAAGCTGCCAAATCTAAATCCTCCTGCAAAATGCATTGCGATTCAGACAAATACTTTCTTAGGGCCTCGCCTTCTAGGCTTTTTTCTAATAAACTAGGCAGAATTTCTTCTACAGATGGCATTCCCTTTTCTTTTGGCAATATACATCCATCCATATTTTCCTGCACATTAGGCGTACTGATGAAATAAGAAAACAAGAAAATCCCGATCACACACTTGATTATTTGCGAGGGTGGGTCGAAACTATTATTAACAAATAAATTCAGGTATTGATATAATTGAAGTAAAAAATACAACATCACTGTTCCACTCAACAAATTCAACCAAAGCAAAGATTGCTTGTTAATAATCACATAGTCCGAACCGTACTTTTTCTTTGCTTTCGCAATTTTCAATAGAGTTAACAGGCCGTATGTTACACCCACCAAAATAGATACAGGCTGTACGTAACCCGCAGGAATCCAGCCAGATGGTGTGTTAATGAAGTAATTATTTTTTTGGTAATAATGATCTAAAATCACCGTCTTTTCTACAGCAGATAACATCAAATCAGGAAACAAACCAATTAAAATACCGACAGGAAAAATAAAATGAAGCCACGTGAATCCTCGGATTTTTTTCTGTGGATGCACCATGGATCGCACATATAAAAATAGCACAATGGGTAAAAAGGCCCGAATAATATTAGGGGTGCGTAGCAAGAAAAGCATTTGGTAAATATGCTTAGAGGTCAGCGCATAAATGTAAAACTCTAAAAAGACGAGTGCAAAAATGACGTAGAGTAAACCATAAACCTTGGGCTGCCGATAAAACCGAAGCAAAAGAAAGCCCATGAAAAGTATCCCCACTCCACTAGTCAGAAACGATAAATAGGGCACAAATTCAAACATAAAGGCTTTTTAGTGCTAGTGACACGGGAATTTAGACAAAAAATAGCTAAAAATGGACAAATGTGGAGACAAAAAATCTAGTCTACAGCAGCGAATAGGCTAATTTTCCAACCTAATCAAAATAACAAAAACAATGAAAAAAATCCTCCTACTTCTTGCCCTGTCCTTATTTGTTTCGAGCAGCTACGGACAAGCCAAAACAGCCAACATTCAATTTTACAAAGTAAAAACGGGCCACCGTTCGGCTTTCAATGAAGCGCTTAAAAACCACACCGCAAAATTCAGAAAAGCGGGCGAGCCCTCCGCTTGGACGATCAGTAATGTCACAGGAGGAAGCCACCACAATGAAGTAATGGCCACCTACAATTTTGGGCTCTCTTGGGCGGAACGGGATGCCCTAAATGGCCCTACCGCTAGTTCTGAGGCAGCGAGTGATTTTTACTTAAAGGTGTCACCCCACCTCGAAGGCATAACAGCTGGCGATATTATTAGCTATAGAGCGGAATATAGCAACAGCGCAATGAAAGAATCAACGGATAAATTTCGTTTCAACGTACTGACCATAAAATATGCACCTTCTCAAGAGTTTTGGGATGTGATCAAGCGCCTTCCAAAGGTATGGGATAAATTAGGTTTCAAAATTGCCACTTATACTACCTCAGGAGCTAATCGCCTGATTTTCTCGCGTCGCCTTCCTACAGGCTGGAAAGAATTAGACGAAGCCTCTAAACTTAAGGAAACATTTGATGAAATTTATGGCAAAGGCGCTTACGAAAAAGACATGGCTATCATGCGTTCATTCGTTGTAGAAAATGACATTATGTACATGACGGTTCAGTCGGATTTGAGTTCTAAATAATTTATATTCATTAAAAGGTTGACCCACCATTCTTGGGTCAACCTTTTAATTTCTGATCTATGGAAGTTTATTTACTTAATACAATTTTCCCGTATTTATTGTATGTTTAAACAAAAAAACGATGAACAAACTTCTACTCATTGCTCTCTTCATTTTCACCCTGTCTGCCTGCACAAAAAGCACAGATTCGGCGACTACATACTTCACCTATCCAGATAGTATCGAAGCAGCTGGCGTGAAGATGATTCCCATTCAAACGCCTTCTGGGACGTTTAAGGTGTGGACGAAGCGTTTTGGGACTAATCCTAAAATCAAAATTCTCTTATTGCACGGCGGTCCTGCGATGACGCATGAATACATGGAATGTTTTGAGACTTTCTTCCAAAGAGAGGGCTTCGAATTCTATGAATATGATCAGCTGGGTTCATATTACAGTGATCAGCCGACGGATTCCACTTTATGGAAAACCGAGCGTTTTGTAGAAGAGGTGGAGCAAGTTCGCAAAGCGATAGGCGCGGATTCATCTAACTTTTACATCATAGGAAATTCTTGGGGTGGTATTTTAGGCATGGAATACGCACTGAAATACCAGAAAAATATGAAGGGACTTTTAGTCTCTAACATGGTAGCAAGTGCGCCGGAATACGGAAAATATGCCGAGGAGGTATTGGCGAAGCAAATGGACCCTAAAGTATTAGCGGAAGTTAGAGCCATCGAGGCGAAGAAGGATTTCAATAATCCTCGCTACATGGAACTCTTAATTCCTAACTTTTACCACGAACATCTTTGTCGACTGAAAGAATGGCCGGACGCTGTTAACAGATCCTTCAAACATGCAAACAGCACTATCTATGTCCGTATGCAAGGACCGAGTGAATTTGGAATTAGTGGACTTTTGGAAAAATGGGATATCAAAAACCGATTAAAAGAAATCTCCGTTCCTACCCTGATGATCGGTGCAAAATACGATACGATGGATCCGAAAGCGATGGAAGAACAAAGCAAAATGGTTCAAAACGGATCATATCTTTACTGCCCTAACGGCAGCCACCTAGCGATGTGGGATGATCAAAAAACTTACATGAATGGGGTTATCTCGTTTATTAAGAAGGTGAATGGGGAATAA
>JBJOIV010000134.1:0-4198 GCA_046046955.1 Bacteroidota bacterium
GTTAAAGTTGGGGATGAAGTTTTGTATGGTAAATATTCAGGAACCGAGATAACCATCGAAGGAAAAGATTATTTAATCATGCGTGAGTCTGACATTTTTGCAGTATTGTAATTTATTTAAACCTAAAATCAATTTAATATATCATGGCAAAGGAATTATATTTCGATAGCGAAGCGCGCGAAAAGATGAAAAGAGGGGTCGACACCCTTGCAAATGCTGTAAAAGTAACATTAGGACCAAAAGGTCGTAATGTAATTATTGATAAAAAATTTGGTTCACCATCGATCACAAAAGACGGTGTATCTGTAGCTAAAGAAATCGAATTAGAGGACCCTGTGGAAAACATGGGGGCTCAATTAGTTAAAGAGGTAGCTTCAAAAACTGCTGACCAGGCGGGTGACGGTACAACGACTGCAACCGTTTTAACTCAAGCTATTTACACGATTGGTTCGAAGAACGTAGCAGCAGGTGCTAATCCAATGGACCTTAAAAAAGGTATTGAGAAAGCTGTAGAGGCAATTGTTGCTAATTTAAAAGGTCAATCTCGTCCTATTACAACATCTAATGAAATTGCACAGGTAGCTACAATTTCAGCGAACAATGATTTTGAAATCGGTACGATGATCTCATCTGCCATGGATAAAGTAGGTCGCGAAGGTGTTATCACTGTAGAAGAAGCACGTGGTACTGAAACGGAAGTTAAGACCGTAGAAGGTATGCAATTCGATCGTGGATATTTATCTCCCTATTTCGTAACGAATACAGAGAAAATGGAGGTTGAATTAGAAAAACCATTCATTTTAATTTCAGAGAAGAAAGTATCTTCTATGAAAGAATTATTACCTGTATTAGAAGGAGTAGCACAAACAGGTCGTCCATTATTAATTATCTCAGAAGATGTCGATGGAGAGGCTTTAGCTACCTTGGTTGTTAATAAAATTCGCGGTGCACTTAAAGTTGCTGCCGTAAAAGCCCCAGGATTTGGTGATCGTCGTAAAGCTATGTTAGAAGACATCGCCATCTTAACTGGTGGAACGGTAATATCAGAAGATCGTGGATTTAAATTAGAAAACGCTACGATTGAATACCTAGGTCAAGCTGAGAAAATCATCATTGATAAAGACAATACGACTATCGTAAATGGTGCGGGATCTGCTGATGATATCACAAATCGTGTAAATCAAATTAAAGCACAAATCGAAAATACAACTTCGGATTACGATCGCGAGAAATTACAAGAACGTCTTGCTAAATTATCAGGTGGTGTTGCAATCCTTTATATTGGTGCAGCAACAGAAGTTGAAATGAAGGAAAAGAAAGACCGTGTTGACGATGCTTTACACGCTACACGTGCGGCGGTAGAAGAAGGAATTGTCGCTGGTGGTGGTGTTGCATTGATTCGTGCTATTAGTTCATTAGAAGGACTTAAAGGAGAAAATGAAGACCAAACAACAGGTATCAACATTATTCGTCAAGCTGTAGAGTCTCCATTACGCACAATTGTTGCTAATGCAGGTGGAGAAGGTTCCGTTGTTATTAATGCTGTTAAAGCAGGTAAAGATGACTTCGGTTACAATGCCCGTGAAGATAAGTATGAAAATATGATTGCAGCAGGTATCATTGATCCGACAAAGGTTACGCGTTTGGCATTAGAAAATGCTGCATCTATTGCAGGATTATTATTGACAACTGAATGTGTAATTGCTGACAAGCCAGCCAATGAAGCACCTCATGCTCATGGTGCAGGTGGTGGCATGGGTGGCATGATGTAATCCAAATTTTATTTAGACAAAAAACTCCCCATATTTGGGGAGTTTTTTTATTTAATAGCCTTATGAAAAGAATCGCAATTGACATGGATGACGTGATGGCAGACACCACGTTCAAAATTATACAGTACATCAACGAAAAAGTTACAGGGGATTTTACTTATGAGGGGCTCATGACGGCAAAGGATTCTGAGAAAAAAGCTTTTTATGATATTTACATTGCAAACAACGACTTCCTTTGGGAGCCCGGATTTTTCGAAGACATCCCTGTTAAACCCCATGCGATTGAAGTGATTCAAGACTTACAGGAGAAATATGAGGTATTCATCGTGTCAGCAGCGACCGAATTCCCAAATTCCATGAAGGAAAAACTAAATTGGATGGCTAAACACTTTCCTTTTATTGGTTGGCAAAATACCGTATTCTGTGGTCACAAGCATATGATTTTAGCTGATTATTTAATTGATGATCATGAGAAGAATCTAAAGACATTTACGGGAACTCCTCTCCTATTTACCGCTCCACACAACTTACATATTCAAGAATATGAACGTATGAATACTTGGTTGGACGTAAAAGCTAGATTATTGGTATGAGCCAACTTATAAAAAATAGATTTAGCATAGGAATTTTGTTTTTACTCTGCGGCTTAAACTTTGCCACGTGGGCAACGCGAATTCCTGATTTTAAGTACTTATTACACTTATCAGATGCAGAATTAGGTACCGTTTTAATGGGATTGCCGTTTGGGTCATTGGTATCTCTTCCCTTAGCTGGATGGCTTATCTCCAAGTTTAATTCTCGCATCATTTGTATTGTAGCTGTATTTCTTTACATCTTGATTATACCCATTATAAGCTACAGCATGAATTCATATATGCTATTCGTATGCTTATTCTTTTTTGGAATGGCTGGCGATATATTGAATATTGCCATGAATACCCAAGTCGTTTCATTGGAGGCCAAAATGAATAAAATAATCATGTCATCTTTTCATGCCATATTCTCCATTGGTTTGATGATTGGCGCCTTATTAGGTGGTTATATATCAAAACTTGGATATGATATTCAAGATCATTTTTATTTCATTGCCGGACTAAATTTATTAGCCATCCCTGTTTTCTATCCAAATTTGATAAAAGGAGAATCCCAATCTACCGATGACGATAAACCAAAATCATCTATTTTACACTTGGGGCGTTACCTAACCATATTAGCCTTAGTGGCATTTTGTGGGATGCTATGTGAGGGAGCTATGGCAGATTGGATTACCTTATATTTCAAAGAAGATGTTACTAGTTCATCCTATGCGACAACCATTGGATTTTCATCCTTTGCACTAGCCATGGTCATCGGACGTTTTACGGGAGACTATATATCTAGAAATTTAGGTGTCCGTACAATTTTGACATTAAATGGCTTATTAATCTCCATTGGAATGATAATAACATTATATCTGCCAATGGTTGAGTTTAAAATCTTAGGTTGTTTTTTAACTGGACTTGGAATCTCGACGATTGTACCACTTATCTATTCGCAAGCTGGAAATCAAAAAAATATCGAACCTGCCATAGCCATTGCTGGAGTATCGACCATCGCCTACATTGGCTTTTTAATTGGCCCCGTTTTGATTGGATATTTGGCAGATTTTTCCAACTTGCAAAGTGCATTATTTTTACTCGTACTATTGGGAATCGTAGCAAGTTTTGTAGCGAACAAATACATTAAATAAGTACAGAATGTTAATTCATTACAAGAAACCAGAAGGCTTACTCGCGACTTACATCGACCATTATTGGGAAAAAAAGATGGAGGATGAAAGTGATATACCCTATGAGGTCGAAACTATATTTCCAGAAGATCAATTAGTCATTACATTTTCTCTTGGGAATACCTATTATCGTGCTGTTCAGAATCCTAAAGAATTTGCACCAATTTCAGATGCTACCATTGAGGCGTTACATACATTACCCACCTATTATAAACATCAGGTTGGCAATCACATCTTTGGGATTAAATTTAAATTAGGCGGATTGGCCTGTTTTTCTAACCTAAGCTTTAAAAATTTCAACAACATTCGAAGAGCGCATAGATCAATTTGAAGAATTATTCATACCCTTATTTCTACCTGACCGCGCTAAAAAATGGAACAGGCTACAAGATTTTGTAGAAACATTAGCATCGCAAACTGAAATTAATGCTGCGCTGTATAAAACAATTACCCGAGCCTTTATCGAGTTAACGGGCATAACGCCAAAGGAGTATTTACAAATTAAACGTATCAATCAATCTTTAGCCTATTTTGCGCAAAACAAAAGTTCAAAAAATCAAGAATTAGCTGAATTATTGGGTTTTTACGATACGGCACATTTCAATCATACCTTTAAAAAATTCACAGGTAAAACACCTCAAAGTTTCGTATCTGAAAT
>JBJOIV010000135.1:0-4185 GCA_046046955.1 Bacteroidota bacterium
GGATTACAAATTAATTCAGGCTGGGGAATTCGCTTAGCGAAGGAAGATAAGTTCTATGTGAGTATTTCACAACCACGTATGTTGTGGAACGATTTTGGACTACAAACGGGTAAATACAAGGACGCATACTTTTATTATGGGATGATCGGAAAGAAACAGGTGCTTAGTAAAGCGGTAAGTATTCATACGAATGCTATCGTGCGTGCGGCGGCTGACTTGCCTTTAAGTTATGACATCAACCTTACCGGTTCTTTTTATGAATTACTCGATGTAGGTGTGGGCTATCGCAACGAAAATGCCATCGGTGTCAATCTAGGGGTACAATTTAGTCCTACCGTATATCTGGGTTATCAATACGAAATGCCGACAAATACGATTTCCAAAATCACGAATCAGACCCACGAGTTCGTATTGAGATTCCAATTCGAGCGTTCTAACTAACGCTGCTCTAATTCAGAGAATAAATTCAATCCTGCCCCACCTACGAGGTACAAACCTTCCGCTAATACCGCTTGGGTATAAAAACCATCCGCATCCGACGCGCCAAAGAATTGAAAATCTGCCGCAATCAGCGCCACACAAATGATAAAGTTCACCAAGACAAAAAGAGCGATCGCAAGCTGATTACCAGGTACTTTAAAGGCTTTCACATAACCTTCTGTCGCGTAAAAAAAGAAAGGAAGAACAAGTAATGTTTTAAAATTTTTCATGTCGTTATCGTTTTTGTTTACCCAAAATTGCACCAGTAGTACGCCAAAAGTTGGCGAACTACTGAAAATCTACTAGATTAGCCCCATGAATACGACAGATCGATTAAAAGAACTCAATAACCTCTTCTTGCGAAAGACCTTTGCTTTACGCGCAGCAACGGTGAGCGACTATTTCTCAGAGCACTTTGATCAAGTCAGTTATAGCGAGCGCAGTTTCAGCCGTGACATCAAGGCTTTGAAAGAGCATCTTGCCGAACGCTACCCTAGTTTAGAGGAAACGGAGGGCGATTTGATTCGCTACTCAAAGTCCGAGAATCGATTCTATTATATCCGAGATGACATTAGTGCCTTTCCATCTTTTTCGGAAAAGGAATTAGACCAAATCGCCTCCATCATCGACTTTAACAAACACTTGTTTACGGGTGGAAATGGCAACGGAATCGTGAATAAACTGAGAGCCATTTCATTGGAAAATAACCTGATGCGCCACGAAGAACTGGCGAATTGGCCGGCGATTGAACTAATAAATGAAGGAGATCGCTCTGGTTCAGAACACGTCAAGTTTCTTGTGGACGCAATCGCAGGAAAGAAGCCGATCGAAATAACGCACAAAGGTTTAACCGTGACCTCTTCCGCGAAAAAAATTACTGCCTTACCCTTATTGATCAAAGAATACAATAATGGCTGGTACACGGGCTGGTATTTGTTGTTTCAAGAAATAACAGAAGTGAACACAAAAATAGCCTTAGATCAACTTCGCGTCTTTGCCCTGGACCGAATTGAGCAGGTTCGAATCAGCCCTGAACGTGTTAGCCTACGCATTCACCCGGAATTTCAACCCGCTGATTTTTTCAAAGAAAGCCTCGGACTTTTTAGAGGGACTCAGGCAGCCGAAAAGATTCTTATTCAGGTCAGAACAGATTCTTGGATCCTATCCTATCTTCCCAAGTACCCCATTCATCCTTCCCAAAAACAAAAGGATACTTTTTTATTCGAACTCACACTTGAAATAAATCAGGATGTGGAGCACTTCCTATTTCGCTATGCCACTGAAGTACAGGTGATTGAACCCACAGAACTACGTGAAAAGATGCGTGCAAACTTAGCCTTAGCGGCATCGCTTTATCAGTAAACTGATAATGTGAGAGGCCGGTGTTTGATAACCGAGAAATAGACCTACCTTCGCTTATTACAAATTCTATTAGTGGTTTGGTGTGCATCAAGATGAAAGAACTTTTCTTTCATCTTTTTTTTGTGCCCTTGAAAGAGTAGTTCAGCTACGTCTTTGGCTTTTAAAATCAAACCTATCTAACAACATGAATCAATCACACAACTCGCGCCGCGATTTCTTGAAGAATGCCGGCCTATTAGGAGCTGCTGCAGCTTTCCCTAACATCTTGTCTAATTTTGGAGGCGAAAAAGTTAATTTGGCTTGCATCGGAATTGGAAATCAGGGCGGATTAGATGTCATGTCCTTGTATAATACGGGACTTGCGAACATTGTTGCTTTGTGTGATGTGGATATGGGCGCACCTCAAACACTCAAGGTATTAGAGAAATTCCCTGATGTGCCTCGTTTCCAAGATTTCCGTCAAATGTTTGACAAAATGGGATCGAAGATCGAAGCCGTTTCGATTGGAGTTCCGGATCATTCCCACTTCCCTATCACGATGATGGCCTTAGGTTTAGGCAAGCACGTTTTCGTGGAGAAGCCGATGGCGCGTACCTTTAATGAAATCGAATTAATGATGGCCGCGGCGCGCAAGCATCCGAAAGTCGTTACTCAAATGGGTAACCAAGGCCACTCAGAAGGAAATTACTTCCAATTTAAAGCGTGGAAAGAGGCGGGAATTATTAAAGATGTGACGTCGATGACGGCTCACATGAATTCCCCACGTCGCTGGCACAGCTGGGATCCGAAGATTACGAAGTTCCCTGCGGCAGAAGCAATCCCATCGTCTCTAGACTGGGATATTTGGCAAGGGGTAGTTCAGCCACATGACTACCAAAAAGACTTTGTCAATGGCCAATGGCGTTGCTGGTTTGACTACGGTTTAGGTGCCTTAGGCGACTGGGGTGCTCATATCATGGATACGGCACACGAGTTTTTGGAACTAGGCCTACCTACCGAAATCAATATGTTAAGAGCGGATGGACACAATAATTTCTTCTATCCAATGTCGTCGACGATTCAATTCAAGTTCCCAGAGCGCAAGAATATGCCAGCGATGGACATCACCTGGTATGACGGAGTGAACAACATCCCTCCAGTACCTTCGAACTATGGAACAAACGAATTAGATCCGAACATTCCTCCAGCTGGCAACGGAAAAATTCAACCGGCAAAATTAAACCCTGGAAAAATCATCTATAGTAAAGATTTAACTTTCAAAGGCGGATCGCACGGAAGTACGCTGTCGATTTTAGGCGATGCAGCGAAAGATTTGAAATTACCAGAGGTACAAGCAAGTCCATCGAACCACTACGCGAACTTCTTGAAGGCGTGTTTGGGACAAGAGAAGACGCGTTCGCCGTTTGAAATCGCTGGACCATTAAGCCAAGTATTCTCATTAGGCGTGATGGCGCAAAAATTAAATACAAAATTACAGTTCGATCGCAAGACGAAACAAATTACGAACAATACATTAGCTAATTCGTTATTAGTAGGTGCGCCGCCAAGAAAAGGATGGGAGCAATACTATAAAATCTAGCTTATCTGCAGCCACTATTATTCTTTAGTAGTGGCTGCTTATTTGTAGTCATTTTAATTTTTGCCTATATTGTATTTGATTAAAATCATGTTTTGGCAATACTAGCACCACTATTCGGCATATTTACCTCCTTTATACTCTTGTACTATTTAAGTTCATTAAATAGATCCAATACGTTTTTAGCTTTATTTTTCTTGTGTTGCAATTCGGTTTTGATGGTTTATTTTGGCCTACATTATAGCAAAATCGAGTTCTGGGAAGGCATCTGTTTTGTCCATTTTCTACCCCTCTCCTTTTTACTAGGTCCCGCCTTGTTTTTTTACGTCAAACACACGGTATCAGAGGACAAGCGTTTACATCGCTATGATTTAGTTCATTTAATTCCCGCCGTTTTTACCTTTTTTGCGACATTACCTTTCACGACATTGCCTTTAGCCACTAAAACTGCGATGGCTCATGAAATCGTGAACATTACGGAGGACTATAATTTAAACTTCCAATGGGTCACTTTTGAGCAAATTTTGTACGGCCGCTCCATACATTTAATCCTTTACTGCATCTGCGCTGTCATTTATTTCCTATGGAATAAACGCCACTTGATGCAGAAATATGGTGCATTGCCTTCGAATCACCGCTTGATTCAGAAATGGATATTCTCACTTGTCTTTTTGCAATTAGTCATCGCAGGAAATAGTTTAGGACATATGCTCACTATATATGCGCATAACTACGCCATTTTAGGCATTCCTTCGAATATTATCTTC
>JBJOIV010000136.1:0-4086 GCA_046046955.1 Bacteroidota bacterium
TATCCGACAGAAAATGCGGGAGATGATGTGACAGGCGGGTATTTATTGAAAATAGATAAGTCTAGTGGATCGCCTTCCGCTAATTTTAAAAGTAATTATTCGTCAGGTATTCTAGGTACCCAGAAATTTGAATTTCAAATTGAATACCCTAAATACGGCATCATCACGCAGCAACAGTTTATCTACATCCGGGATTATATTCAAACATGGGAGCGGAAGTTAATGACTGAAGATATGAATGATTCGAAAGCCAGTTTCAGGGAAATGATGGATGTGCCTTCGTTCGTTAATTACTTCATTTTAAATGAGACCGTTCGGAATGTAGATGGTTACCGTTTGAGTTCGTATCTCTATAAGGATAAGGAATCTTTAGGGGGTAAAATTAAAATGGGGCCAGCGTGGGATTTTAATATTGCTTTTGGAAATGCAGATTACCTCAACGGTTGGATGACAAATGGCTTTGTGTACAAAGCGATGGAGAATGAGGGAGGCCAAAATGATGCCTGGCAGGTTCCTTTTTGGTGGAACAAATTAGTGCAAGATGCTAGCTTTAGAAAGGCGGTGGCCACACGTTGGAAAGAGGTTCGAAAGACTTTCTTGAATACAAATTCACTTTTTGCCTCCATTGATTCTGCTCAGGTGGTTCTGAAGGAACCTTTAATTCGAAACTTCCAAAAATTCCCCCTAATGGGTCGTAAAATCTGGCCTAATTATTATGTTGGATCAACTTTGAGTGATGAAGTGAACTGGCTCAAAAACTGGATACAAGGGCGATTGACCTGGTTAGATGCGCAATTAGCCATTTATGATACTCCCATCCTAGGGAATGAACAGGTTGAATTGCCTTCTTTGGTCTATCCTAATCCGTCCAAAGGACTTTTTACTTGGCGATTTACTCTTTCCAAATCAGCCGAAGTCAATTACCAAGTGCTTGATCTGCAAGGACGTGTGTTAATTAGCTCAAAAAGCCTTAATTTTGGGACAGGGGAGCAGATTTATACATTAGATTTCTCCAACCTACCTGCCGGATCTTATCTGTTTCAATGGAATTCAACAGAAGGATCAAGTCAAAAATTAAGGTTAACCATTTCGAATTAAGATGTCTACGATTATAGCTCAATTTCAACGTACCCGATCAGCTGCGGCCTCTTTAGCGATGGCCAGTGGGGAGACTAGAAATGCGATTCTTCGTCATATTTCCCTATTAATTCAGGAAAAGTCGGTAGACATTTTGCAGGAAAATCAAAAGGACTTGGATCAAATGTCCTTAGATCATCCAATGCGCGATAGACTGAAGTTAACACCAGAAAGATTAGTCGATTTAGCGGAAAGTGTGATTTCTGTGACCCAATTGCCAGATCCTGCAGGCCATGTTTTATCACAAAAAACGCTTCCTAATGGATTGGAATTAACAAAAATAACGGTGCCTTTAGGAGTGGTTGGTGTTATTTTTGAATCAAGACCAAATGTGACCATTGACGTAGCTGCACTCTGTATTCGTTCTGGGAATGCCGCGGTTTTACGAGGAGGGTCAGATGCCTTTCATACGAATACCATCTTAGTGGATATCGTTCATCAAGCCTTAATGCAGCAAGGGATTTCAACGGATGTGGTCTACTTGATGCCGACAGATCGGGAATTAGTTTCTACTTTACTAACTGCGGTTAAATACATTGATGTACTTATTCCTCGTGGCTCGGAAGCATTGATTCAGCGCGTGAGAAAGGAATCCTTGGTTCCTACCATAGAAACGGGGGCTGGGGTGTGTCATACCTATGTTGCCGCATATGCAGATTTGAAGATGGCGGTGGAGGTGGTGGTGAATGCCAAAGTCTCTCGTCCTTCTGTCTGTAATTCATTAGATACCATTGTATTACACCGTTCAATAGCGTCGGAATTCTTAGCCCAACTGGTGGAGCCGTTTACATCACACATGGTTAACGTATTTGCGGATGAAACTTCCTTTGCTATTTTGGAATCGCTAGGTTACCCATTTCTCGAGAAGGCAGCAGAGGCTGATTTTGGTCGCGAATTCTTAGATTTTGCTTGCTCCATTAAGGTAGTAGATGATTTCACTGAAGCGCTCGCCCATATTGCTACTTATTCTTCGCGACATTCCGAAGCAATTATCACATCGGATGAATCGGAAGCTAACTATTTCCTATCAGCAGTAGATGCAGCGGCTGTGTATTGGAATGCCTCTACTCGTTTTACGGATGGTGGACAATTTGGTCTTGGAGCTGAAATCGGTATTTCTACCCAAAAATTACACGCCCGCGGGCCTTTTGCATTGGAGAAATTAGTGACAGAAAAATGGATAGGAAAAGGTCAGGGACAAATCCGTTAAAATTCGTGATCTAAGCCCATTCTCTGCTTCATTTCCACTAAAATCGGGTGCTTTTGGGATAGGAATTCATATTTATCCGATTGCGTATAAATCAGCTTTTTATCGGACACGTCACCTTCAATGAGATCTAAGCTCAAATCAATCGAGTCATTTTTTAATTTATCTCTTAATTGAGTCAATAATTCCAGCTTCAAGGAGTCATTAAATTGTTGAATCTGTACTTCGCCCTCCACCTTCATGTGAATCACTGAATTGACTAGACTAATCTCTCGATTCATCATCACATACTTGTTGATGAAATTGCCCTGCTTAAATCCTTGAGCGATTTGGGTCCAAACAAAATTCAGTTCCTCAAGAGTAAAAGGCTCATTCTGCGCCTTTCCTTGAACACTAGCCTCATCCGCATTTTCAGATTGATTCGCACTGACCACTTTCTTCGCACTACGTAACCCATGGCTGCTAGGTCTAGGAGCTGGAATTTCTGGAGTAACCGCAATGGGTGCTGGTGCCACGGAAACCGTAGCCGGAGCTATCGGTTTACTCTCAGACTTTTTTCCGGCGCCACCCTCCACCGCAGGTTGTGCCGCAGGCTGGTAGACCGACGGCAAATAATTAATCTTAAGTAAGGTAAGCTCTACGTGTAGACGAGCATTTTTCGCTGATTTGTAATGAATCTCGCATTGAGAACAAAGATTCATGGCAGAAAGCAGGAAGGAGGCAGACGTCTTAGCGCATTGAGCCTGGAATTTTGCCCGATTTTCCTCACTTAACTCCATGAGGGCAAGCGTCTTCGGATCTTTGGCAAATAATAAATTCCGGAAATGCTCAGAAAGTCCCGCGATGAATTGTTGTCCATCGAAACCTTTGCGCATAATCTCGTCTAATAAAACAAGAGCGTCCGTATGTTGCTGGTTAACAAAGAAATCTGTTAACCTAAAATAATAGTCACTATCTAAAATGTGCAGGTTCTCCAATACATCCGCATGTTTTAGCGAATTGTCTGTTGAGAAGGTGACATTTAAGTCAAACATAGACAACGCGTCACGAAGTCCCCCATCTGCCTTAATCGAAATCAATTCCAAGGCAGCAGGCTCTGCATTAATACCTTCTTTGCTGGCGATAGAGGCCAGGTGAGAAGCCATGTCTTTCCACTGGATACGGTTGAAATCAAAGATTTGGCAACGAGATAAAATCGTAGGCAAAATCTTATGCTTTTCCGTCGTCGCTAAAATAAAAATAGCATAGGACGGTGGTTCTTCTAAAGTCTTTAAAAAGGCGTTAAAGGCAGCAGCCGATAACATGTGAACCTCATCGATGATGTAGATCTTGTATTTTCCGTTTTGAGGAGGATAGCGAACCTGATCAATCAGGTTACGAATATCTTCAACAGAGTTATTCGAAGCGGCATCCAGCTCGTGAATCGTTAATGAGGTGTTTTCTTGAAATGAATGACAAGACGAACATTTTCCGCAGGCTTCACCGTCTGCTCCTAGATCTTGGCAATTGATCGTCTTCGCAAGAATACGTGCACAAGTCGTTTTTCCCACACCTCTCGGACCACAAAACAAAAAAGCTTGTGCTAGATGATTCGATTTAATCGCATTCTTGAGGGTGGTGGTAATATGACTTTGGCCTACCACAGAATCAAATAGGGTAGGGCGGTATTTACGCGCTGAAACGATGAAATTTTCCATAATCAAATTTACCTTTTTAAGCCTTAATTCCCAAATGCCTTACGG
>JBJOIV010000137.1:0-4047 GCA_046046955.1 Bacteroidota bacterium
GTAAGATCTCTAACGGTATCGGTGTTGAGCGTATTTTCCCAATCTTGTCACCAAACATCGACAAAATTGAAGTATTACGTCGTGGTAAAGTACGTCGTGCACGTTTATTCTACATGCGTGGTAAGCAAGGAAAAGCGGCTCGTGTTAAAGAAAAGAAAAAATAGGTTTGAGATTTTTTATATAGTAAAAGAGCTGTTCAGAAATGAGCAGCTTTTTTTATGCCCACATGTCAGTAATCTCAGCTAGATTTTTACTTTTGTAGGTAAATTAAACCTATTAAAAATGAAATTAACAGCTGCGAATCGCCGCGACTTCCTGCATCAAGCCGGAATGTTAGGCGGAATGGCTTTTTTGCCCTCTTCCATTAAAGACGCAACGAAATCTTTTGCCCCGCAACAGCCGGAACGCATCATCGCGCCACGCCTTAAATTCGGAGTCGTAGGAATCAACCACGGCCATATTTATTCGATGGCGAATTCGATTATTCGAGGCGGTGGAGAGTTTGTCTCCTACTATGCTAAAGAACCAGATTTAATCAAAGACTTCGCGAAACGCTACCCCCAAGCTAAGCTTGTGAAAAGCGAAGCAGAGGTCTTAGAAGATCCTTCTATTAAACTAGTGCTTAGTTCCATCACGCCGAATGAGCGTGCTCCGTTAGGAATCCGCGTGATGCAGCATGGAAAAGATTACATGGTCGATAAGCCAGGCATCATTAGTCTAGAACAATTAGCGGAGGTGCGCAAGGTCCAAAAAGAAACGAATCGCATTTATTCCATCTCCTTCAGCGAGCGTTTTGAGAACAAGGCGACGGAGCTAGCCAGCCAATTGGTTGCGCAAGGAAAAATAGGCAAAGTAATGCAGACCTTGGGAACAGGGCCTCACCGCATGAGCGTTAATTCGCGTCCTGACTGGTTCTTTGATACAAAATATTACGGTGGAATCATCACGGATATCGCCTCTCACCAGGTGGATCAATTCTTACATTTCACTGGTTCGACACAAGGAGAAGTAGTAGCTTCCCAAATAGCGAACCATCACCACCCTCAATACCCTAAATTCCAGGATTTTGGCGATCTAATGCTTCGTAGCAACAAAGGCTCCGGTTACATTCGCGTGGACTGGTTTACCCCGGACGGATTAAATACTTGGGGAGACGGTAGACTGACCATCCTGGGAACAGATGGCTATATGGAAGTTCGGAAAAACACCGACATTGCTTCTCCGCACGGCACAGGAAGTCATTTATATGTGGTGACGAACAAAGAAACCTTGTACATCGATTGCAAAGACGTGAATCTTCCTCACGGAGAATTACTGGTGAACGATGTCCTGAATAGAACAGAAACGGCGATGACACAAGCGCATTGTTTCTTATCAACCGAATTAGCTTTAATTGCTCAGAAAAACGCAACTAACATATCTATCAAAGCATGAAAAGGAGAAAATTTATCAATAACCTAGCCCTTAGTGCCGTAGGTACGTTAGGGTTTCCAACCATCGTTCCAGCACACGTTTTAGGAGGGAAAGACGCCCCTAGTAATAAAATCAACATCGGCCAAATCGGCTGTGGTCGCATCGCGCGTACTCACGATTTACCAGGAACCTGGAAGCACGAGAAGGCGCGCATCATGGCTGTCTGCGATTTAGATCGCCACCGTACCGAGGAGACCAAGCAATTAGTCGAGGAATTCTACACGAAGAAAACGGGTCAAGCGAATTACATCGATGTGAAGATGTACGATGATTACCGCGAGATGCTTTTGAACAAGGATATCGATGCGGTGATGATTAGTACGCCGGATTTTTGGCATGCACAACCCGCGATGGAAGCGGCACTAGCCGGGAAAGATATTTACCTACAAAAACCCACTTCCTTGACGATTCACGAGGGTCGTCAGTTAGCGAACGTGATTAAAAAGACGGGTCGCATTCTTCAAGTAGGAACGCAGCAACGCTCAACTTCACAATTTAGAATCGCGGCAGAACTAGTGCGCAATGGCCGTATCGGTAAATTACACACGGTAAAAATTGGTTTACCAGGCGATCCATCGGGTCCGCCAGCGCCAGCGATGCCAGTGCCCAAAGGCTTTAATTTCGACATGTGGTTAGGTTCTACACCTGAAATGGCTTATACAGAGATTGCCGTGCATCCTCAAAAAGGATATGACCGTCCAGGTTGGTTGCGGATGGAGCAGTTTGGCGCCGGTATGATTACGGGTTGGGGGCAGCACCATTATGATTCAGCGGCTTGGGGAATGGACACAGAATATACGGGACCTATTTCCGTAGAGGCAGTGGCAGAATTCCCTAAATCAGGTTTGTGGAACGTGCACGGGGACTTCATGTCGAAAGCCGAATACGCAAATGGCATCACGATGTACACCTCTGGGGGCTACCAAAACGGTATCCGCTACGAAGGATCGGAAGGATGGATTTTCGTTTCTCGCGGCGATTATGCAGCGACGCCGAGTGATCCGACTGCGAAGGTGCGATCGAAAGCATTAGACGCGTCTAATCCGAAGATTTTAGAGTCTGTGATAGGAGAAAATGAACTTCATTTATACAATTCTCCAGATCAACATGGCAACTGGTTAGAATGCATCGAAACACGCAAAGAACCGATTTCACCTATCGAAATAGGCCACCGCGCTTGTACGGTTTGTTTGATCACGCACGTGGCGATGAAGATTCCACGCAAATTGCAATGGGATCCGACAAAAGAACAATTCGTGAACGATGCGGAAGCAAATACCTGGTTACGTAGAGCGCAACGTGCTCCTTACGGAACAGATCGCGTAAAGTTCTAGACCTTCTCTACCTTACGCACGTTCTTGTTAATGGTGTCAGATTCTACGACGCCATCACGTAAACGAATGATGCGGTGAGCATATTGGGCAATATCGTCTTCGTGGGTAACCATGACGATGGTATTGCCTTTTTTGTGCAATTGATCGAAGAGATCCATGATTTCGTAGGAAGTCTTGGTATCCAAGTTACCTGTCGGCTCATCGGCTAATAAGATCGATGGATCGTTCACTAAGGCGCGAGCCACAGCGACACGTTGTCTTTGACCCCCTGAAAGCTCATTTGGCTTATGAAGTGCGCGATTATCTAGTCCCACCCCTTTTAGAGCGTTCATTGCGATTTCTGTGCGTTCTTTCTTGGTATATCCTGCATAGATAAGAGGCAATGCCACGTTTTCTAAAGCGGACTGGCGAGGGAGTAGGTTGAAGGTTTGGAAAACGAAGCCGATTTCCTTGTTTCTTACGGCTGCTAGCTCATTTTCTGACATCTCCGATACATCTTGACCATTCAAGATATATTTTCCCGTAGAAGGCGTATCTAAGCAGCCTACGATATTCATTAAAGTGGACTTGCCAGAACCCGAAGGACCCATAAAAGCAACGTATTCGCCTTTATTCACGGAAATGTTGATGTCTTTTAGGGCGTCAATCACTTCTTCACCCATCACGTAACGTTTTGAAATAGACTGGGTCTCGATAATTTTAGTCATAGCAATCAAATTAATGAATTCAAAAATACACCCATTCTAGGAAAGAATTCTTCTTTTTAGACAAAAGATAGTGAACAAGGATGAAGTGAGCGTGGGAAGGATGAGAGGTTTTGGCATAAAAAAAGCCCGAACTCTCGCTCGGGCTTTTCTATTATCTGCAAAGAATATTATAATCCTTTCGCTTTCTTAACTACTTCGTCAGCGATGTTTTGCGGAACGAATTCGTAGTGAGAGAACGTTAACGAGGCAGTTGCACGACCTGAAGACATCGTACGTAAATCTGTTACGTAACCGAATAATTCAGAAAGAGGCACATCCGCTTTCAAGATTACAGCACCTTGACGAGAATCCATACCTTTCATGATACCACGACGACGGTTTAAGTCACCTGTGATAGGTCCAGTATATTCGTCAGGAGTAACAACGTCAACGGCCATGATAGGCTCCATTAACTTCGCACCAGCTTGTTTCGCTGATTCTTTGTAACCCATACGAGCTGCTAATTCAAATGATAATGAATCTGAATCGACATC
>JBJOIV010000138.1:0-3800 GCA_046046955.1 Bacteroidota bacterium
CGCGTATCTTTGCTTAAACGCCGTCTCATTTTACACATGAAAAAGATCCTATTTGCCCTCGTATTTGCCCCCCTATTTGGTTTCGCTCAGACTCCGGTTTCGGGGATTTGGAGAGCTGAAATTAGCACGCATGGCGGCGCATTACCCCTTAATTTCGAAGTCAATTCAACGAGTAACGCTGGCGAATTAGATATCAAATTAGTGAACGGAGCAGAAAAATTCTCCTTAGGAAATTCCTTTTTCAGAGCCGATTCTCTTGTATTGCCACTCGATTTATATGATTCAGAAGTCGTTTTTGCAATGACAAAAACCACAGAAATGAAGGGCTATTATGTGAAAAAGAGAAACGGAAAAACAGCCTTCAGATTACCAATTTCTGCTTTAGCAGGGTCATCTGACCGATTCCAAAACCTACAGCCAGCCACCGTAAACGTAAGTGGCAAATGGATGGCTGACTTCTTTAGCGATGCCACGAACCACAGCCCAGGCGTAGGCGTATTCGAACAAAAAGGGGCTTCCGTAACGGGCACTTTTTTGCGTACTTCTGGAGATTATCGCTTCTTACAGGGAAACGTGAGTGGTGACAGTCTTTTGCTTAGCTATTTCGATGGCAGCGGCTTGTATTTATTGAAAGCAAAAGTGAGCGGTTCTTCTTTGAAGGGTCGATTTACTTCCGGCTTAAGTGGGGTGAGAACGGTAGAAGCAAAATTAGATCCGAACGCTGCACTTCCTGACCTAAAGAAATTAACTTTCTTGAAACCTGGATTCGATCGCATTGATTTCCAGCTCCCGACGACATCAGGCGAACAAATTAGCCTGAAAGATGAACGCTTTAAGAACAAGGTTATCGTTATTGAATTGATGGGATCTTGGTGCCCGAACTGCCTGGATGAATCGCGT
Organism: Bacteroidota bacterium; assembly: GCA_046046955.1. Taxonomy (GTDB): domain Bacteria; phylum Bacteroidota; class Bacteroidia; order Cytophagales; family Spirosomataceae; genus Aquirufa. The sequence continues at coordinate 901 of JBJOIV010000138.1, forward strand.
TATTTAGCGCCGTTCTATAAAAAATACCAAAGCAAAGGAGTGGAGGTTTTAGGCTTAGCCTTTGAATACTCCCCTGATATCAAGATTTCAGGACCGAAAATGGATAATTTCCAAAAGAAAATCGGCATCACCTATCCCCTCCTTTTCGCCGGAACTCCCGACGAAAAAACCATCGCGCAGGTGCTACCTATGTTAAGCCAAATGAACGGCTATCCCACCACTTTCATCATCGACAAAAAGGGTATCGTACGTGAAATTCACACCGGATTCTCTGGACCGGGTACCGGAAAATATTACGCAGACTGGATTGACGATTTTGAACACACCATCCAAAGCCTTTTAGCCGAAAAATAATGAGATTAATCGCCCTACTTTGTTTGTTTTCGCTCGCGGCTCAGGCAGAAAAACCCTCTTTTAAAAAGTGGAAAACTCCGCTAGCTCTCGGCATTGCGAGTGGGCTTACGTACAATCCATTTGCTAAAAAAATTCAGACGAAAATTGTGGCAGCGGGTCATGTGACGCCTTTGGACGATTATATTCAATATGGTCCTGCAGCCATGTATGCGGGCCTAAATATATTCGAATACAAGAATAAAGAACAAGCATTCGATCAGGCAGGTGTGTTTCTTTTAGGAACGGGGATTTATGTGGCAGCAACGCAAGGATTAAAGGCGGCGATCACAGAGGCTAGACCAGACGGGACGGAAAAAACTTTTTCTTCCGGGCATACAGCCACCGCCTTTTTCGGAGCGACTGTTTTAGCGCATGAATACCGCGATACGCATCCAGAATTTGTGATTGCAGGTTATACCTTGGCCACAGCTACTGGAGCTTTGCGCATCGCGAACAATAAACACTGGGTAACAGATGTGTTGATGGGGTCTGCGATAGGCATTGCATCGGCAGAATTAGCCTATATTTTATATCCGAAAGTTCGCCATCAGTGGCAAAAGCTGAATCGCTTCACCCTGACTCCTCAGGTGGCTCCAGCTTATTATGGAGCGAGCATGTCGATTGGATTTTAATGCAATAAAAGATACAGGCCTGCACCTGCGAAGTAACCTAATAAGGCCAGAAAACCGATTTTCTTTAAGTACCAGCCAAATTCGATTTTCTCCATTCCCATAACGGCCACACCCGCCGCGGATCCTATAATCAGGATACTTCCACCTGTACCTGCGCAGAAGGCTAGGTATTCCCACATCTCGTGATCCATCGGGAAATCAGTCAAGGAATACATCCCCATCGTCGCAGCCACTAAAGGCACGTTATCAACCACGGAAGAGGCTAATCCGATGATGGTCACGATCAGGTTTTGGTTGCCAAAAGTAGTGGCTAATTGATCTGAAAGCGCATGTAAATAACCAAAGGACTCTAACCCTCCAATCGCTAATAAGATGCCTAAAAAGAAGAGAATGCTAGAGGTATCGATTTTAGTCAACGCATACCCTACACTTAAATGCTTCTTGGCCTCCTCGTCTTTCTCCGAATGCAAAATTTCAGAAAGTATCCAAACTAAACCCAAGGCTAATAATATGCCCATATAGGGAGGTAAATGCGTTAACGTTTTGAATACAGGAACGCCTAATAAAGAGCCTGCACCCGCAAAAAGCATAATTTTACCATCTCTTTGCTCCAGTGGTGTTAATTGCACTGTGGCCTCAGATTTTCCAATCGCCTGATTTTTCAAGACATAAGAGGCAACGGCCAATGGAACAAATAAAGAAAGTAAAGAGGGTAAAAATAAACTTTGAACAATGCCTGTAGCTGATATTTGGCCACCTATCCACAACATCGTGGTCGTCACATCGCCAATGGGTGACCAAGCTCCGCCTGCGTTCGCCGCGATAACCACGATTCCAACAAAATATTTGCGTGTTTCCTTGTTGCTAATCAACTTTCGCAGCAAGGTGACCATCACGATGGCGGTGGTCAAATTGTCTAGAACGGCAGACATAAAAAAGGTGATCAAACCCACTATCCATAGCAGTTTAATCACCTTATCTGTTTTAATCAATCGAGAAACGAAGTAAAAACCCTGGTGCGCATCCACTAATTCCACTAGCGTCATCGCACCTAACAAGAAGAATAAAATCTCCGAAGTCGAGGCTAAGTGATGTCCTAATTCTGTGGTTGAACCCGTCGAAATCGCATACATGGTCCACACTAGAACGCCTGTTACTAAAGCCGAGGCGGTCTTGTTAATCTTCAATGGATGCTCGAAAGCGATGGCTAAATAGCCGGCAAGGAAGATGAGTATGGATGCGATTCCCATATTATTTTAATTTCGCAACGGCCGCTTTAATGCGATCGCAAGCTTCTACTAGTTGCTCATCTGCAGCAGCAGTAGAAATACGCATACAATCGGGTGCACCAAAACCTGAACCAGCTACCGTAGCCACAAAAGCATCCGCTAATAACCAAGAACAGAAATCATCTGAGTCTTTAATCACCGTAGTGCCATCCGTCTTTCCGAAATAATACGAAATATCAGGGAACGCATAGAAGGCGCCATCTGGCATATTCACTTTGAAACCTGGGATCTCGCGTAATTTTTCTACTACTAATTTACGGCGGCGATCGTAAGCCGCTTTCATTTCGTATGCGTGATCTAAGCTACCGTTGAAGGCCGCTACTGCCGCTTTTTGAGCGATAGAGTTCGTACCTGACGTTACTTGACCTTGTAATTTTTCGATACCGTCAGCGATCCATTTTGCTGCTGCGATAAAACCGATTCTCCAACCAGTCATCGCATGTCCTTTCGCTACCCCGTTTACCGTGATAACGCGCTCTTTGATTTCTGGAATAGAACCGATCGAGAAGTGACCACCTTGTGTAAAGTTGATGTACTCGTAGATTTCGTCCGCTAAGACAAAGATATTTTCATGACGCGCTACCAC
>JBJOIV010000139.1:0-3710 GCA_046046955.1 Bacteroidota bacterium
GTGTAATACGCTGAGGCTGTGTTTTAATTTAATTCATTCTTCAATTTTCGTCCATTCATGCATAAATATACCGTTCAAGTGGCTAGCGAGCAACATTTTGCCCTAGCCGATTCCATCTGCCACGAGATGGCTGAATCAGCCAAAGCTCGCGGAACTGGAATTGCCAAGCGTACCCCCGAATACCTGCAAGAAAAAATGTCAGAAGGCAAAGCGATCATCGCAACAGATGACGTGGATGGCTCTTTTGTGGGTTTTTGTTATATTGAAACGTGGCAACACGGCAAGTTTGTCGCTAACTCGGGATTAATTGTAAAGCCTAGTTACCGACAGTTTGGGGTAGCAAAAGCCGTTAAAGAACGTGCTTTTGAATTATCTCGAACGCGTTATCCAGATGCGAAAATCATCGGTATTACGACCTCATTAGCGGTCATGAAGATTAATTCTGACCTTGGATATGAGCCTACGACCTTTGCAGAATTACCGGTAGACGATAATTTCTGGAAAGGATGTGAGTCTTGTGTGAATTTTGACATTTTGACAAGAACAGAACGCAAGATCTGTTTGTGTACCGGCATGATTTACGACCCGGAGAATCCAGATAAGAAAACACCGGAGGAAAAAGACGAAAAGTGGTTATTCTTGAAGAATATCACGGATTTTACCCGTCTAAAGAAGTTTAAAGAAAAATTATTAATGCCTTTCAAAAAGAAGGTAAAATAGATCAAATATGAGCAAGCCTAAAGTAATTCTAGCGTTTAGTGGTGGTTTAGACACCTCCTTTTGTGTGAAATATTTAACGGAAGAGCGCGGCATGGAAGTGCACTCGGCCTTGGTTGATACCGGCGGATTCTCTCCAGCGGAATTGAAAACCATCGAGGAGAAAGCCTATTCGTTAGGGGTGACTTCGCACGTGACTTTGGACGTTGTGGAGGAATACTACCAGGATTGTTTGAAGTATTTAGTATACGGAAACGTCTTAAAAAACAATACGTATCCCCTATCTGTGTCTGCTGAGCGCGTTTTTCAAGCTACGGCAGTCGCTAAGTATGCGGCCAAATTAGGAGCGAAAGCCATCGCGCACGGAAGTACAGGCGCTGGAAACGACCAAGTTCGTTTCGACGTGGTATTCAGAATCCTTGCTCCGGAGTGCGAGGTAATTACACCTATCCGCGACTTGCAATTATCTAGAGAAGCCGAAATCGAATTCTTAAAGTCGAAAGGAGTGGTTCAAGAATGGCACAAGTCGACTTATTCGATCAATAAAGGCCTTTGGGGTACATCTGTAGGCGGAAAAGAAACTTTGACATCGGATGGTTATTTGCCAGAAGAGGCTTGGCCTACGCAATTAACGAAGACGACTCCAGAGAAGATCAGCTTGCAATTCGAAGCTGGTCAGCTGGTAGGCATCGATGGAAAGAAATTCCCAACAACAGTGGCCGCTATCCGTGAATTAACGGAAAGAGCAGGTGCTTTTGCGATCGGTCGTGACATCCACGTGGGTGATACGATCATCGGGATTAAAGGACGTGTGGGCTTTGAGGCTCCGGCCCCTTTGATCATTATTAAAGCACACCATTTATTAGAGAAACATGTGTTGACAAAGCACCAATTGTATTGGAAACAAAACATCGGTGATATGTACGGCACCTTATTGCATGAGGGCCAATTCTTAGAGCCTGTGATGCGTAATTTCGAAACATTCTTAGCGGATACGCAAGGAAATGTGACGGGAACGGTTTACGTGACCCTATCGCCTTACCAGTTTATGGTGACGGGAATGGAATCGAAATACGATTTGATGTCGTCGGTTTTTGGCGCTTATGGCGAAATGAACAAAGCGTGGACCGGAGACGATGTGAGAGGATTCTCGAAAATCGCTTCGAACCAAACCATGATCCACCGGAAAGTTAACGAACAATAACATGGCAAAGATCGGAATCGTAGGGGCCGCAGGCTACACGGGTGGTGAATTACTGAGAATCTTAGTGAATCACCCGGATGTGCATTTGACCTGCATTTTATCGAATTCACAGGCTGGAAAGTTGATTTCAGACGTGCATACCGATTTATTGGGATCTACGCATTTACGTTTTGCCAAAGACCTAACACCCGTTGACGTCCTTTTCCTTTGCTCAGGACACGGCGAATCGAAGAAATTCTTAGCCGCAAACGACATTCCTTGGCACACGAAAATCATCGATTTAAGCACGGACTTCCGCGATGAATCCGAAGGTTTCGTTTATGGTTTAGCTGAGTTCCAAAAAGAAAAAATCAAATCCGCGACCAAAATCGCGAACCCTGGTTGCTTCGCCACTTCGATCGAATTAGCCCTTTTGCCCCTCGCAAAAGCAGGTTTAATCACCGAAGACGTGCACGTTTCAGCCATCACCGGTTCGACAGGCGCAGGTCAATCGCTTTCTCCGACGAGCCATTTCTCTTGGAGAAATAATAATGTGAGTGTGTACAAGACGTTTACGCACCAGCATTTGGCAGAGATTAAACAGACCTTAGGTACAAATAAGGCCATCCATTTCATCCCCTACCGCGGCAATTTCTCGCGTGGGATTATGGCGAATGTGTACACGCCTTACAGCGGGACGCAGGAGCAGGCCGAAAAATTATACGAAGATTTCTACGCGAATTCGCCCTTCGTTTTCCTCAGCCCAGAGGCAGTGGATGTAAAACAAGTGGTGAATACGAACAAGTGTTTTCTTCATTTACAGGTTCATGAGGGCCAAATCCTCATCAGCTCTGTCATCGACAATTTAATTAAAGGTGCTTCCGGCCAAGCGGTTCAGAATATGAATTTGATGCTGGGGTGGCAGGAAGATTTAGGTTTAAAGCTTAAATCCATCGGATTTTAGCTTTAAACCTAAATCTTCCGCAAATACCAAAGAGCAAAGTTCAAAGCAAAAAGATGGAATCCGCTTCGCGGATGAATTCATGAAATGCACCTTTGGAATTTGAATTTTGCTCTTTAAACTTTGAGCTTTTTGCTTTGAACTTTGCTCTTTGAACTTTGAAATTTGAAATATGAACTTATTCAACGTTTACCCCCTCTACGACATTGAGCTTGTGAAAGCCAAGGGTAGTACGGTTTGGGACAAAAATGGACAGGAATACCTGGATTTATATGGTGGTCACGCGGTGATTTCCATCGGACATTCGCATCCTACCTATGTGAATCGAATGACGGAGCAGCTAAATAACATTGGCTTCTATTCGAATTCGATTATCATTTCGGGTCAGCAAGAGCTAGCGGAAAAGCTAGGTAAAGTGTCTGGATACGAAGACTATACTTTGTTTTTGACGAATTCAGGAGCGGAATCGAACGAGAACGCCTTGAAATTAGCCTCGTTTCATACGGGTCGTAAGAAGGTGGTGGCTTTCTCGAAGGCATTCCACGGGAGAACGGCTGGGGCGGTTGCGGTGACGGATAATCCGAGCATTGTGGCGCCTATTAATGATACCTCGCATGTGACTTTCTTGCCATTTAATGGTTTGGAGGGCTTGGAAGCGGGGATTACGGAAGAGACGGCGGCGGTGATTGTGGAAGGAATTCAGGGTGTAGGTGGAATTCAGGTGGCGAGTGATGCGTTTTTGAAAGCGCTTAGAAAGCGTTGCGATGAGACGGGTGCTCAGTTGATTTTGGATTCGGTTCAGTGTGGTTATGGCCGTTCTGGGCATTTCTTCTCGCATCAGTTTGCGGG
>JBJOIV010000140.1:0-3552 GCA_046046955.1 Bacteroidota bacterium
CCCCCATATTCGCCTCCTAAGGCTAATCCCTGTATGATTCTTAATGCCAAAAGCAAAGCCGGAGCCACCAACCCAATCTTCTCATAACTTGGTATAAACGCAATCGCAAAAGTCGACCCACCCATCAAAAGCAGCGTCAACAAAAACGTATACTTCCTCCCAATCAAATCCCCCAACCTCCCAAAAATCACCCCACCAAAAGGCCTCGCCACAAACCCCGCCCCAAAAGCCGCCAACGTCGAAATAAACGCCGCCGTCGGATCCTCTTTTGGAAAAAAGCTAAGCGAAATAATCGCACTCAAACTCCCAAAAATATAAAAGTCATACCACTCAATCACCGTCCCCACACTCGACGCCATAATCACCTGCCACAACTTCTTTACCGGCACCTTATTATTATCAAAATTAGTATCCACTCCTTGCATAAGCTCTTATTGAATTATTCCTAAAAATACAGAAAATATCACAATGGTTGACATTGCCTAGTTCATTATTGCACTGAAGGCTTTATAGGCCGTTTTTGGTACTATAGCTCGCAATTAGTAAAACGGCTTTTTCAGGTATTGACAGAAATTGTCAATACCCGAAAATCGTTTATACAGCTCAGCGAAGATTATCACACCCCTTTTTTAGATTATCAATAAGCTGTTAGGATGGGAGAAATAGTGGGAATACATTTGGAACACCAAACCACTAATCAATATGTTTAACCACTTCTCTAGATACCTGAAGCTCATCCGTGCGGTTCCGCTGCACGTGATGGCACAGGATCTCGGGATCGATGCCGGACTTTTGAGCAAATACGAAAACGGCAACCGCATCCCAGACATCGACCTTGTTATCGTTTTTGCCCATTACCACCAGGTGGACGCGCGCGAACTTTGTGTGTTTTGGATGCGGGAGCGCATCAAACGGTCCTTTGTGGGCTATGAACAGTTAGTGGAGGATGCTTTACCTGATGCAGAAAAAGACGTCAAATACTACCTCAAATTCCACAAAGTAAAACTGGAAAGGAAATTCAGTTTCAAGCTCATCCTCAAAAACGCCATCGTCTACGACCACACCCAGGCCGTCACCCTACGCCATTTTCAATTCCGCCGCCACGGCGTCACGAACCACTAAACCCTTGAAAACATGTTTAACTTCTTTAACCCAAAAGAGCCCCTGCTCTTCTACAACGGCCACATGGGCCCCTACAAGTTCACGAAAGTGACGATTACTATCATCGAAAAAGACAAGGAAATATTCAGCGAATCCGTGATTGTAGCTCCTGTAACGACGAAGACTTTGATTTTTGACTCGCGGAAGTTCTTGAATGAATTAAGGAATAGATAGGAACAATCACTTTTAAATTGATAACTTACATCTATGGATAAGAGCATCGTAAAAAGAAAAAGGATACAAGATCCCCTAACCGGGAACTCCTTGCGCTCAATCGCCTATAAAGGCTTTCGAAAAGCAGAAAAAAGAACGCTAGAAGTATTAGGATACAATGTAGTTGTGAAAGACGGCTGGGTTGTAAAAAAATACATCGATTCAAGAATCGAAAAAATTGAAAAAATGCCAGAAAACAGAGGAAGACTAGTTTTAGACTAGTTTTCTAATGAAAACAAGGCGTATAAGAATCTTTGCAGGACCCAATGGTTCTGGCAAAAGCACAGTATTTCAGACAGCGGTAGAATACCAAAAAACCCATCCTCGTTTTAGTTTTGGCAAGTTTATCAATGCAGATGAAATTGCAGAGAAAATAAAGAGGTCCAATTTTCAATTCAGCAATTTCAATTTAAAAACCACAATTGAAGAATTCTGCGAAATTTCTTCGAAATCAGGTTTATTATCTGGGTCATTTACGTTTTCTCTATTCAAAGAATCCTTTAGCCTTTTGAACAACGTTCTAATCCTAATAAACAAAAATAAAAAGGACCAGATCGCACAAATAATAGCTGAATTTCTTCGCGTAAAACTACTGGATCGAAAATCAAGCTTCTCTTTTGAAACGGTATTCTCGCACCCATCAAAACTTGAATTCATTAAACTCGCCAAAAAAAAGGGGTATAAAATATACTTGTATTTCATCGCAACTGAATCGTCGCAAATTAACATTTCACGTGTTAATGCAAGATCTAAAGATAAGGGGCACGATGTTCCCACAGATAAAATTATCAAGAGATATTCAAACTCTCTAAACCTTCTATTTGACGCATGTCAGCTAGCAGATAACACCTATTTCTTTGATAATTCCGAAGAAAATCCTGAATACAAATCAACCCTCTTTGCTAGTTTTAAAAAGGTAGGAGGAAACAAAAAATGGATTGTAAACGAAGAAGAGGATATTCCGTATTGGTTTATAAAATACTACTCCGATAAGGTTAAGCTTAATCAATATTGACAGAATGTGTCAACACCTGAAAAGTCGCTTCTATATATCTCGACTAATTATAACAAAAACTGCCTCCAGAGGCTTATTTCGTAAATAGCCCTACAAAAGAAGTCGAAAGCGACACAAGAAAGCTAAAAATCAACGGAGCAATAAACCCAGTTACTGCAAATCCTGGAATATATGCCGCCACTAAATAGACTAGGCCTACCGAGATTACTAAAGAGAACAAACCTAAAGTCATAAACGTGATAGGGAAGCTGATGATCTTCAAGACCGGCTTCACAAAGGAATTCACGAAACCCATCGCTAGAGCGACTAAAAGGGCAGTCGTAAAACCATCCACAGTTATTCCTTTTAAATAGCGAGGGATTACTAATACGACCCCAGCGATAATGATGTAACGAATGATGAATCCGATCATGGTAAATTATTTAGATGCGTGACGAGATTGAAGAACAGCGATGATTTCGCTTAAATCAATTCCGCGGTCCTCTAATAAGACTAATAGGTGAAAAATTAAATCGGCCGCCTCACCTTTAAAGAGGTCATCGTTTTGCATTAAAGCTTCGATAACGAGTTCTACGGCTTCTTCGCCTACTTTTTGGGCGACTTTGTGGGTGCCTAATTGGAAAAGGGAGGCGGTGTAGGACGATGAAGCGGGAGCGGTTTTGCGGCTTCTTATGACGTGTTTTAGTTGATCAAGCCAGGCTGCGTTGTCTGCGTTTGACTCATTGAAACAGGTGTCTGCACCGGTGTGGCAGGTGGGGCCGGCGGGTTTAGCCTGAATTAAAATGGTGTCAGCGTCGCAATCGATGGAAAGGCTGATGACGTCGAGGAAGTTGCCTGATTCTTCGCCTTTGGTCCAAAGACGGTTCTTCGAACGGCTGAAAAAGGTCACGCGCTGCTCAGAAACGGTCTTCGCATACGCTTCTTCGTTCATGTAGCCTAACATGAGAACCGTGCGCGTCGACGCATCTTGGATGATGGCAGGCACGAGGCCTTTGGAAAAATCAGGTTGCTTTGACATATTTCTATTAAATGCGCATCGGGATGCCTTGGGTTGCAAGGTAATTCTTCAATGCCAAAATTTCAATTTCTTTAAAGTGAAATATACTCGCGGCGAGGCCGGCGTCGGCTTTGCCACTGGTAAATACTTCAGTAAAATGCTCCAT
>JBJOIV010000141.1:0-3550 GCA_046046955.1 Bacteroidota bacterium
TTAGGGATGGTGCCTATGGAGTTTCCTAGGATCACAAGTTCGGAGTCGTGGCTGGCTTCTGCGATGAGCATGAAACCAATCATGATTAAGAAGGATAGTCCCAAAACCTGTAAGGACGGGTGATTGTTCACAAAGCGGCCTACTGGGCCAGAGAATCCCATCATGATGAGGGCTGATACGACTACGGCGATGATCATCACGGACATGTCGTTGCTTAGGCCGATGGCGGTTAGGATGGAATCGATGGAGAAGACGAGGTTGATGAGGGCGATCTGCGTTACGACTTTGGCAATCGAATTAACGGCCTTCTTTGTACCCGAGATCTCGTGCTCCTCTCCTTCCAGCTTCTGGAAGATTTCATTCGTCGCCTTGTATAATAGGAACAAACCACCCACGAACAGGATGATCGCCTGACCAGACGGCGCCACTTTCAGCCAGGTAGTCTCGATGTGCATGAAGGGCTGCTGCAGGGAAATCAGGACCGAAATCCCGAACAACAGGATAATCCGGAATACCATCGCCAGCAGTAGGCCTATATTGCGCGCCTTGCCTTGCTCCTCTTTAGGTAAGCGAGAGGCCGTAATCGAAATAAAGATGATGTTATCGATCCCTAATACGATCTCCAAAAACGTCAATGTCAATAAACTGACAATACTATCTACCGAAAGCAATGATTCCATAAAAATATTTTTCAACTGTAAAGATGGTGTGTTTCAGGCAGATAATCAACGAAAAGGGCTTCTAGGTCAAAAAATATCATCTTTTTTCAAACCCTGACTTGCATATTTTAAATTAAAATAAGATATTTGCAAACCAATTCAACGGAATGGTCTTATAGCTCAGCTGGTTCAGAGCACCTGCCTTACAAGCAGGGGGTCCTAGGTTCGAATCCTAGTGGGACCACAATTACAAACACAAAAACACCTTTCACGTCAAATGAAAGGTGTTTTTTTTGTTACCTACTAGAATTTCCACCAATTAATCCACCAAAATAGTTGAAGTCACCCAAATCTCTATTTGAATTTTTCGGAATTTCCGAACGATTCAAAGTAGCAAACCAACTGTTGCAAAAAATGCAACAGTTCAAAATTAAATTGACTCATACTCCTCCGCAATCATCCATTTCTCTCGCAGACGAAAGGCAGGAATCGTTTGCCTTTTGGCCTTATTAGCAGCTACATTAAGTTTAACTGCATTTTGAGACGCCCATATAGAAAGCGGAATGATCTTTTTTGCAGTCAGGATCGTGATTCGTTTGTGCAAGGTTTCTAACAAAAGCAGCGCAAACAACTTCGTAAAACCATCAGCTTTCATGGTGGATTGAAACCGAGCAAATAGCGGATAGTATTCCGTGTGCTTACTTTTGTTAGGTATGATGATAGGCGGAAATCCTGCCTTCACTAACTGCAAATTGATGAGTACTCTTCCCATTCGTCCGTTCCCATCCACAAAAGGGTGAATGGTTTCAAACTCTGCATGAAAGTCCGCAATGGCATCTAAAAAATAACTGGTTTTATCTTGTTTGTACCTATCCACTAACTCCTGCATCAGCGTCCCTACAAAAGCTGGATTAGCTCCTAAATGATTGCCCACACGCACCCACTCTTTACCAGTTCTAAATCTGCCGGCGATTTTATCATCGATGTAACTCAACAACGTTTTATGCCAACCTAAAATGAGTTTTAGATCTAAACTAGCTCTACTTTTTTCTACTACCGTTTCTGTCAATAGGGCCAAATTCTTAGCCTCATAAACCTCTCGAACATGCACACTACGCCCTAAAAAACCTCCCGAAAGAATGATTTCAGTATCCTCTAAACTAAGTGTGGAATTTTCAATGGCATTTGAGTTATACACCATTTCCGGGATTTCTGCCATGGCAATTTCTTTTAACAATGGCTCATTCCCCTTTATCAAGCCCATGTATTGCTGACGCAATGCTTCAATCCTATCTTTTGTGGCTTGATTAATCATATAGTGTCATCTAACTTACCGTGAAATATATGATAAATATACAATTTTTCACGTAAAGTTGAAAAGATTAATTAACAGATTCGACCAAAATTAGGCTTATTATCAACTAACTGATAATCGAATCCTAAAGCTATTTAGTGGCTTTAATTCTGTCTAGTTTTAGGCAGAAATTATAACCACTAATAAATAGACAATGGATAATCAGATAGAGATTTATCAAAGTATTGATGGCATCGTTTTAAATGTACACCTCGCTAGTGAAACAGTTTGGCTAAGTCAGATTCAGCTTTCAGAATTATTCTCAAGACACACATCAGTTATTTCTAGACACATCACTAATATTTTCGATGAGGAAGAATTAGTAAAAGAAAGCAATTTGCATTTTTTGCAAATTGCAAATTCTGACAAACCAGTTACTTTATATAGCCTGGATGTTATCATTTCCGTTGGATATCGAGTAAAATCTATTCAAGGCACCCAATTCCGCCAATGGGCAACGAATAGACTAAAAGAATTCTTGATTGAGGGTATATCCATCAACGAAAAACGACTAGAGCAGAAGAACAAAGAAATCGAAGTGTTACATAATGGTATCCGCATTCTTAGTAGGGCCATCGAAGAGAAAGCGTTTACTTCTTCTGTATATGAATGGCTACATCGGTTTAGCGTAGGATTACAATTGCTAGATGATTTCGACCACGAAACATTAGACTCAATAGGTAATCACAAAGAAAACATCGCCTATCCTTCCCTAAATGAATATTCAGAATTAGTTAAAGAAATGCGATTGGACTTCAGTTCAAATCTCTTCGGAAAATTAAAAGATGGAGGATTTGACAGTGCATTGCATCAGATCAGGCAATGTTTTGGTGATATCGAGGTATATCCGTCTATTGAGGAAAAAGCAGCCATGTTATTGTATTTAATTGTAAAAAACCATGCATTCGTGGATGGAAACAAGCGAATAGCTGCTGCCTGCTTTTTACTATTTTTGGATAAAAACGAATTGTTATTTACCTCTGCAAATCATTCTATCATTAGCAACGAAGCATTAGCGAGCTTGACACTATTTGTCGCATCCAGCAATGCAGAGGAAATGGAAACCGTCAAGAAATTATTGATTAGTGTACTGAACAGAAAGGGTAAAATAGTTTGACAGATAGGATCAATCTCTTTCCCGCAACTTCCTCCGATTCTTATTCCGGTTATAATAACTCCGGGAATTTAGTCGATTCTTGAAAGCCCGTTTAGAGGTGCTGATACTTTTGCGTGCATGCGCCTTTCTAAGTCTCCCGGTCTGGGTAGTACTTGCACCCACATAGGATGATTTTCTCCTTTTCTTCGAATAATCGATTGGCTTTAAATCGCAGGCGAAAAGGAATGAAGCCAGCAACAGAAAGGGTAAGATATTATTGAGAAACTTTATAGTTTTTCTCAGCCCTATAATTTTTCCAAAATGCCTCAGACTGTGGCTGTAACTATACCTTTCAAATGGTTCTAACATTTTCCACTTACCCTTCCTAAACTCAAAACCATAATCCGGATCCATCTCCTCATCATCTTCAACCTCTATGTC
>JBJOIV010000142.1:0-3468 GCA_046046955.1 Bacteroidota bacterium
CGGGTTTGATCTTAGAACTCGATATCAATGACGGCGATGTAGTGATTACGGCCAGCAAAGTTGAGTTTAAAAAATTGACGAACGAATTTAATTTGAAGAAAATAAAGGGCAAGAAGATTTCAGACGCGGAGTACACAAAAATCATTGCCGACTTCATCAAAGATTCGATCAAAGGCGAACGGAATCCGTATTGGGGCTTAAGGTATTAAGGTTGAGTTTCATCAAAATATCCGTCTGCGCATCCTCCCCCAGCTGGAAAATGTGCTGATCGAATGCCACGAATCCCTGCTTTTCGTAGAAACGAATCGCGCGCGGATTCTTCTCCCAAACACCTAGCCAGATATAGGGGGCATTTTGCTCGAGTGCGATGGACAAAGCGTGCTCATAAAGCATCAATCCCACTCCTTTTCCGTGAAATTCCTGAAGCACATAAATGCGCTCGATTTCTAAGGCGTCCGGATCTTGTGGTTCACTTTGTGCTTCGCCTACATTCACTTTTAAATAGCCGAGTATTTTGTCCTCTTTTTCCGCGAAATAAAAGGCAGAGGATTCATTTTTTAATTCTGCGGTCAGTTTCTCCTCCGAAAACCCCTCTGCTAAGTAATGCGCTAAATTCTCCTCTGAATTACTCGCTGCGAACGTTTCCACAAAGGTTTTTCTGCCAATTGTTTGCAAAGCGGCGAGATCTTCTAGGTTAGCTTGACGGATTTGTAGGTTCTTCATTATTGCCCACTTAATAGCTTGAAAAGTTTTCTATTTTCATAGTAATTCTCTCTCCCTAATTTATGTTTTACGACAATTTCTTCTTTTACCAAATCCTCTAAATAGCGAATTGCGGTATTTCTGCTCACCTGGAGGTCCTCTTGAATATATTCTATTTTAGTGTAAGGATATTTGAAAAGGCTATTTAACAAATCCTGGCTATACATTTTCGGGAAGGTGTCTCTAATTTGATTTTTTTGTTCTTGCATTAATAACCTCAAAGCCTGTATTAATCTTATACCTTCTTTTGCCGTTTTCTCAATTCCCTCTAGCATAAATAAAAGCCATTCCTCCCAATCCCCTGTTAATCGGACTTGTTGAAGTAAGCGGTAATAGTCGTTCTTATGGGCTATGATAAATCCACTAAGGTATAAAATGGGTAAGCCTAAGAGTCCTTTTTGGACCAAATAAAGAATATTAATAATCCTCCCTGTTCGACCGTTTCCATCATAAAAGGGGTGAATACTTTCGAATTGATAATGAATGATCGCCATCTTTAATAAAGGATCTAGATCCATCATCGAGTCATCATTTATAAATGACTCAAGATTATTCATGAAGGAAACAATGGTGGCATAGTCTTGAGGTGGCGTATAAACAATTTCCCCCGTTAAATCATTCAGGAGTTTTGTGCCGGGAAGCTTTCTAAATCCTGCTTTGTTTTGCTCCACAACTTCTTGTATTTGCAGAATCGTATTAGTAGTTAGTAAACCATGCGTTTTGACTAAACCGAATCCCTCAATGAGCGCTTTGGCATATTGATGGACTTCCTTCGCAGCAGCACTGGCAAATTGTTGGTTTTGGTAATTGCTGCGGTAGATTTCATCAAAAGTCGTGATTATATTTTCAATTGCAGAACTTTCCCGCGCCTCCCGTAAAACTAATGTTTGAATCAGTATTTGTTCATTCGGTAAACTACTAATAATACCTTTAAGCTCTGCTAGGGCTTGATGTGCGGAAGCGGTTTTGCGTAAAACAGCTTTCGTCTCCACATCTATATCAAGTGGTAAAAATAAGATTTCGGTAGATTCCATTTCGAAATATAACCCAAAAATTTAATAAATTGGGTCGTGTTATATAAATATAACTCAAAAATCCACTTTTTCTGGTCATATCAGTTTTTAGTTTTGCCGTTTAAATAATAACGTCGCATTCATTCCGCACTTTTTCCGTAATTCGTTCATGAATCAATCCCGCAAAACTTCCCTCATCGCCGGTATCCTATACCTGCTCACCTTCATTTCGATTCCGACATTATCCTTATACCACGAAATCCACCAAGCTAATTTTGTTCTCAGTTCAGCTCCATCCAAAGATGTGGTCATCGGTGGAATATTGGAATTACTGATGGCTTTGTTCTGCATCGGAACTGCGATTGTTTTGTACCCGGTTTTGAAGAAGCAAAATGAGACTCTCGCTTTAGGCTTTGTGGCGTCTCGTGTATTAGAGGCGGCATTGATTTTTGCGGGCGTTGCGGCTTTGTTAACCGTCTTGCAACTGCGCACTTTAGGGACGGAGGCTACGGTGATGAGCCGCGGTCTGGTGATGCTCTATGATCGCTTGTTTTTGATCAGCCAAAGTTTCATCCCTGCCATCAACGGCCTTCTTTTAGGTACGCTTTTATACCAAAGTCGTTTAGTTCCTCGCCTTCTCCCCATCATCGGAATCATGGGTGCATTTACGTTGGCCGCTGGAGATGTGGCGGTGCTTTTTGGTCTTATTGATCAGCATGCACCTCTTGCAGGAATATCTGCGATCCCCATTGCCTTGTGG
Organism: Bacteroidota bacterium; assembly: GCA_046046955.1. Taxonomy (GTDB): domain Bacteria; phylum Bacteroidota; class Bacteroidia; order Cytophagales; family Spirosomataceae; genus Aquirufa. The sequence goes on from JBJOIV010000142.1 coordinate 2,536, forward strand.
GAATTTTCGCTAGGAGTTTATTTAACCGTAAAGGGCTTTAAAGAAAATCCGTTAATTTTAGCGTAATGAAAATTCCTATTTACCAAGTTGACGCCTTTAGCCATCAATTATTCAAAGGCAACCCTGCCGCAGTCTGTCCATTAACTGAATGGCTGCCGGATGATCTGATGCAAAACATCGCTCAGGAGAATAATTTGGCCGAAACGGCCTTCATCGTTCCCGCTAATGAGGGGTATGAAATTCGCTGGTTTACCCCTACCGTGGAAGTGGATTTATGCGGCCACGCTACTTTAGCCAGTGCACATGTGGTGTTTCATGAGCTGGGTTACTCGGGAGATTTCGTCAATTTTCAATCACCTAGAAGTGGCCTGTTAACGGTGACAAAAAGAGGTTCTGAATTAGTACTTGATTTTCCGTGTGATCGCATTGAGCAAATTGCCATAGAAGCCATCCATGGTACTGGACTTTCCAAAGCGCCGAGCGCTGTCTACAAAGGCAAAACGGATTATCTGTTTGTCTATGACGCGGAGGCAGATATTCGCGCACTCCAACCGGATTTTGAAGCTTTGAAAATTCATCCCGTACGCGGGATCATTGTGACGGCTCCAGGTGAAAAGGTGGATTTTGTTTCTCGGTTTTTTGGCCCAGCGTGTGGGGTGAATGAAGATCCGGTAACAGGTTCTGCGCATACGACGTTGACCCCTTATTGGTCTTCGGTTTTAGGAAAAACAATCCTCACAGCCTTACAATTATCACAAAGAACGGGCTCTTTGACTTGTACGCTGAAAGGCGATCGCGTGGAAATTGCCGGGGAAAGTGTATTATATTTGCGGGGCGAGATTAGTATTTTTTAACCCACAATCGACTTTGCAAAGTGTGAATTTCCCCAGTTAGCCACTTCTTGCAAAACGGGCATCAGGCTCAGTCCTGCAG
>JBJOIV010000143.1:0-3445 GCA_046046955.1 Bacteroidota bacterium
AGGCGATTTGTTCCAGGTAATCGACTGATTTTTTGATGAGATCGAAATCCATCTCGTGCACTTCCACTCCTTTGCCTACTTGTTCTAACAAGGTGATGGTTAATTGCCCGCCTAAATGTTCTCTGAATTCATTTAAGCCGTTTGTTAAGTTGATTTTGTCATTTTCTGCCAAAGCAGGATGGAAAATCGCAAAACCCAGTTTTTTCAACAAAGTAATAATTCGGTCTACGTCCTCTTTTGTCAAATGACCGATCAAGTGCGAATAGACGCTATCTAAGGCTATTCCAATCGCCACCGCTTCTCCGTGACGGATCTTGAAATCGCTCAAGTATTCTAATTTATGTGCTGCCCAATGGCCAAAATCCAAGGGTCTAGCGGAGCCAAGCTCAAAAGGATCTCCGCTGGCGATGTGTTGCATGTGTAGCGAAGCGCAGCGGTAAATCTGCTCAATCATCACGGACTTGTCGCGCTGGTTCATCGCATCCGCATTTCCTTCTAACCAGGTAAAAAAGCTAGTATCTTTAATGAGGGAAACTTTAACAGCTTCCGCAATTCCCGAACGCCAATCGCGCTCACCTAAACTCTCTAGGAACGAATAATCGTTAAATACGGCTACCGGAGGAGCGAATGTGCCCAGGAAATTCTTCTTGCCTAGGTGATTGACGCTGTTTTTAACTCCTACACCTGAATCGTTTTGGGATAATACTGTCGTAGGAATGCGAATGAATTTCACACCTCTATGGGAGATAGCTGCGGCATAGCCAGCCATATCCAAAAACGCCCCACCACCAATGCAGGCCACAAATGAATGGCGATCTATTCCGTGTTCATCTAACGCGCGAATCACTTCTTCGTAAAAGCGAGGGTCATTTTTACATACCTCTCCGCCAGGAAGAACCAGAATTTCTGGGGCTAAATCAGCGGGAGAATGCTCTTGAAAATAACGGACAATTTCTGCCGTTAATTCGGTCTGAATATCCGTTATCCCTTTATCGAGTACAAAAAGAATCTTTTTGCGAAAGCTAGGGTTGCCAAAGTTTTGGACAAAATCTGCAAAAACGCGATTTTCTGGCGCAAATAAACGTTCCGTGAAGAATACCTCGTAGGAATAGGGTACCTGAAAATGTTGTTTTAAAGATTGCATAGGTTTACGTAACGGCGAATTTTTTAGCTAAACCCAAAGATACGGGTAATAAGGCTAAAACAAAGAGGGCGACGATCCATTGTCCACTCGATGCCACCCAAGCTGCATTCATCAATATAAGCGTCAAAACCCCTGTTTTTACTGTTAATCCAATGTTTTTACCCACGGGATTCTCTATCGCAACACGCAGTTTTCTGAAAATCAGGATAAAGTGGGCCAAGACAAATACCAAGGCAAATTCCACTTTCTCCGCAAAAAATAATTGTGAAGCGTGTACAATCAAAAACAAAAATCCAGCAAAATAAAGCGTTGTGGCCTTACCTCCATGAACTTCGCCTCTACTTACTAACGTAATGGCTGCAATGTAAATCAACGGGATAGCGATCACTGGAAAGTGTTCTAAAACCCCTAATTCATACACGCTCATCCCTAAAAGTAAATTGAATGCTCTGCACAAACCCATATTGATAGGCCCAAAAATCCGCATATGCTTCCCTTTCCAATCATAAAAAAGTGCTAGGGCGGTGATGAAAACGGCGACAATACCACTCAGTCTACTTTGCCAAAAGGCCAGAAAAATACCAAATGATAATAAGACAATGCCCCCGAAAATGGCTTCTGATCTTTTGATTCGACCACTCGGCAAGGCTCTTTCGGGTCTTTCGATGCGATCTAGTTCGTGATCAAAAACATCATTAAACACCACGCCTCCCGCATACAAACACATGCTCGAGAGGCCTAGGAATAAGGCAGGATAGAACTGGTAGTCTAATCGACCAAAAACAAAGCCCACTATGGCTAAACCTGCCATGATATCAGACAGTGCCGTGACTACATTCGCAGGCCGAGTAAGCTCAGCAAAAGCTCTAATTTTAGACATTAGCGAATGAAGATTGAGTTTTTATCTACGCGAGGAGCTTGTCCGCCACGCAATACCGTATTGCCATTAAACTTCAAAGATTGATCAATTTCTAATCCGTCAATAAAGTCTTTCTCATTGATTTGTCCGCTTTGCGCGAAAGAATCGAGGGCATTTTGGTAAGTCACCTTTTGGATATCTGCATCAGATATGCCTTTGATTTTCATCAAGGCCGCTGTTTTAGGAATCGCCAAAGGATCAGAAATCCCCCAATCCGCCGCCGAATTCACCATGATGCGTTCTGATCCATATTGCTTCACAATCTCCACCATTCGCTCATTTCCCATCTTCGTAAACGGATAAATGGTGAAAGCCGCATAAAACCCTTGGTCTAAAACCGACTTAACGGTCTCTTCATTATTGTGGTCAATCACCACCATATGGGGCGCTAAACCGTGCTCTAAGGCAATAGCCATACTGCGTTCAGTTCCCTTTTTCTTATCTCGGTGAGGTGTGTGCACTTGTACAGGCAAGCCCATCTCTTTCGCAAGCTCTAATTGAGCTCTATAGTATTTTTCCTCTGCGGCCGTTTGGTCATCAAAACCGATTTCACCCACGCCCACAACGCCTTCTTTTTGCAAAAACAAGGGCAGAATTTCCATCACCTCCTCAGCTAACGCTTCATTATTCGCCTCTCTAGAGTTTAAGCCGATCGTGCAATAATGCTTTATGCCAAACTGAGACGATCTAAAACGCTCCCAACCCACTAAACTCGCAAAATAATCCTTAAACGAAGCCAATCCCGTACGCGGTTGCCCTAGCCAAAAAGCTGGTTCAATGATGGCTACCACACCCGCATCTGCAAGCGCCTGGTAATCATCGGTGGTACGGGAAGTCATGTGAACGTGAGGGTCGAAAAACTTCATCCCTTGTGTATAGGCGGCAAAACCTCCTTCCACTTCTTGGGCAGTTTGTTTTTCCTCGGTGGATCCTTCGAAATGGGAGGGATTTAATTTATGTTCGTTGGGGTTTTGGCACATATTAATAGGCTGTTTCTTCTTTTTCTAAAACCTTCCAGGCTTCTAGAGGGCTATTTTGTAAGACTAATTCAGCTGCTTTTTGATCGTTCGGATCAGCGCTTTCTGCAAGTCTTTTTAAATCTTGTTCTTTTGTATCTGTCTGGAAGTTTCGGATTAATCGCCAAACTTGTGACGGCACTCGTCTTCCCGCTGCCCATCTCTCATGTGCAAAGTCTGCCAGGGTATTAGCCAAAGCTTGATTTGCTCGCTCATCTAATCCTTTGATTAAATGAATAGGCTTATCATTGAAAATGCATTTTAAGACTAATTGGTTCCAGGCTAATTCACTGAAATATTGGAAAGGATATGGATTGCCAAAGGCAATGGCATCAAAAACCGGCCCCATATTGGATCTAACCGCAT
>JBJOIV010000144.1:0-3422 GCA_046046955.1 Bacteroidota bacterium
TTGCCGGTAATTGGTAGCAAAGTGATTTTCCTGCACCCGTAGGCATTAAAACAAAGCTGTTTTTACCTTGAACCGTATTTAGGATAATAGCTTCTTGCTCCCCGCGAAATTGGCTAAATCCAAAGGTCTTTTTCAGCTGTTCCTTTAAGCTATCGATGGTTATTGGATGGGGCATAATTTGATTAATGGGTTGTTTCGGCGATGATAAGATTCTGCGGGCTTCTACTTATCTTTGCCCTACAAATTCTTCTAACATTGAAATTAAGCAAAAATATCCAATCCACAGCAAAAAAAGTTTTAACACAGGAAGCAGAGGCAATTCTACAGGTGAGCGCTGGAATTAATTCAGATTTTGAAGCTTGTGTGGAACATTTGTTGAGCATTCCAGGACGCATTGTGTTCACGGGAATTGGGAAGTCAGCCATTATTGCCCAGAAAATTGTGGCTACGATGAATTCGACTGGCACGCCAGCCTTGTTTATGCATGCGGCGGATGCGATTCACGGGGATTTAGGCATGATTCAGGAGGGCGATGCCGTAGTTTGTATTTCGAAATCAGGGGATACACCGGAAATCAAGGTGTTGGTGCCTTTGATTAAGCGTTTACAAGTGAAATTGATTGCGATGGTGTCGAATACGAATTCGTATTTAGGCCAGCAGGCTGACTATATATTACATGCTTTAGCCGAGCAGGAGGCCGATTTGATGAACCTGGCACCTACGACATCCACGACGGTGGCGCTTGCATTAGGCGATGCCTTAGCGGTTTGTTTGTTAGAGTGTAAAGGATTTACGGCGCAGGATTTTGCCAAATACCATCCAGGCGGCGCTCTAGGCAAACGCCTCTATTTAAAAGTGGGCGATATTTATCCCTCTCACGATTTTCCAGCCATTTCAGAAACCTCCACCATTCAAGAAGCTATTCACGAGATTTCGTCGAAACGTTTAGGCGCGACGGCCGTACTAGATTCGCAAGGGGATTTAGTGGGAATCATTACGGACGGAGACGTTCGCCGTACCCTAGAGAATTCGAAAGATTGGTCTGCGATTTCGCTAGATCAGATGATGAATAAGACGCCGAAGACCATCGAGGCGGAGGCATTTGCCACGGAGGCTTTGGCGATTATGCAAAGTAAAAATATCACACAACTGGTCGTGACGGCAAATAAAAAGGCCGTGGGATTTGTACATCTCCACGACCTATTGAAAGAGGGTATCGTCTAAAATATAGCTTAGCGCATTCTGTTCGACGATTGCACTAACATCTCATCTTTGCGGATCAAACGGTTCGCAATCATATTCGCTAAAAGTGAAACCACTAAAGCGTAGAATCCATAGCCATATTTGCCTTGTGTTTCCGGCTCAAAAGTAGGCACTGCCTCTTTGAAAATCACCCAAAAAGCATAGCCCATCGCTCCCGCTAATACCAGGGAATTGATCAAGCCTAACATCATTTGACGGATGCGGTTCTTGTAAGAGAAAACGGTCACTAAGGTAATTACGGTAGATACGGTCACCAAAAGCGCGATCGCAATCGTACTGTGCGCCGCCACTTCTTTTCCGTTTTGGAATAACAGCCATTGGTTAGAGAAAAGCTCTGCTTTTTGGCCGGATGAGCCTATTTTTTGCCAAATAGAAATGCCCGATGTCGCGATACTATTCGCTATCATGACGAGGGCTAAGAAGAGGGATTGTGGTCTTTGAATCATAATTTTATTGAAATGAATGGGCGAAATTACGCATTTTCTTCAAAAAGCTTCGCCGCAATTTTTGCCGACGATAAACAAAGTGGAATTCCTCCGCCCGGGTGCACACTTCCACCTACCCAGTAGAGGTTTTTGATGGCCTTGCGGTAATTCGGGTGGCGTAAAAAAGCCGCAAAACGGTTATTCGATGCATTTCCGTACAAAGCCCCGCCAGAAGATGAGGTTCTTTCTTCGATGCGTCGCGGGTCTAAATAATCCTCTGCGACGAGGTATTTCTCGATGTCTAGGCCTAAGTTGCGCGATAATTTTGCCATCACATTCTTGCGCATTTTCGCGACTAATGCATCCCAGTCCTGCCCCTCATTCGCTGGAACGTTCATGAGGATAAACCAGTTTTCGCCGCCTTCGGGGGCATCCGCTTTCTCTACTTTCGAAGAGATGTGCAGGTAAATGGTGGGGTCGTCGTTGATGGTTTTATCTTCGAAAATGGCCTTGAATTCGCCTTTGTAATCGTCCGAAAAGAATATGTTGTGCACCCCTAATTCGTCGAAACTGCGGTCCATTCCCCAGTAGAAGATGATGCCGGAGCTGGATTTGGGTTGGTTTAATAGCTTTTTAGGTGCCGGTTCTTGGGTTAGTAATTTCTCGTAACTCGGTCGAATGTCCGCGTTGCTGGCGATGTAATCGAAGGCATACGAGCCTTTATCGGTCACAAGACCGGTGGCGGTATTATTCAATGTGGTGATTTGAGATACTTTTTCCTCTAACTGAAACTTTACGCCTAATTCCGTCGCTAGTTTGTGCAGGGCACGCGGAATACTGATGATGCCGCCTTTCGGGAAAAAGGCCCCAATGTTGTATTCTAAATGAGGAATGATCGATAAAGTCGCGGGCGTTTGGTAAGGATCCGAGCCGTTATAGGTCGCATAGCGGTCAAAAAGCTGAACCGTTTTCGGGTTTTTAAATCGCTTTTCGTGAGAGCGGTGCATCGTGCTGAATAAGCCCAAACGGTGCAGATTCGCATAGCCTTTCAGGGCTTTTGGCCCTGTCCAGGTGGACAAGGAGTGCAACGAGTTATCTAAAAAGAGCTCACTAATGATGTGGTAATTCTCCCCAATTCCACGCAAAAAGGCGGACACGTTTTCTGCGGATTCGCCCAGTTCAGCGGCGATCGCTGCGGCCGTTTCTGCTGGTTCCGCATTTGTCTGCAATCGGGTGCCATCCTCCCAAAAGTAGCGGCAAATCTCCGGCAAACGTTCGTAAGAGAAATAGTCGCGGGGATTTTTGCCTGCTAGTGTGAACAATTCATCCACTAAATGCGGCATCGTGAAGAGGGAAGGGCCTGCATCAAAACGGAAACCATCCTTTTCAATCTGAGCAAGCTTGCCGCCCACGTAGGGATTCGCCTCGAAGACCGTCACTTCATGGCCCGCCACCGCGCTGCGAATCGCGAGACCTAAACCACCCATTCCTGAACCAACAATTCCGATTTTGCTCATCTTCAAAATTAAGTAAAAAAGAATAAAAGGGTAAATGTTTTTCTCTCCCTGCGCTTTTCCGTAATTTTGCCCGAATTTTAATATTTTCTATGCTACGTACACATACAAATGGCGAATTGCGCATCGAACACGCGGGCACCGAGGTAACTCTTTGTGGCTGGGTTCAGCGTTCACGAGATAAAGGGGGGATGATTTGGGTGGATCTTCGGGATCGTTA
>JBJOIV010000145.1:0-3369 GCA_046046955.1 Bacteroidota bacterium
GGCGTTTCACGCGCATAAAATTCCTTCTTTTGGCCATAGTAAAACAATAGATCTAGCGAAAGCTAACAAGACGGCATATCCACAAAATGGATTTACAGAAACGATTAAATGGAATGTGGGAGCAAAATTTGCAACCGCTACATTCCTAGGCGAGGGACATACAAAAGACAATGTAGTGGGCTATTTCCCGTCAGATAACGTGCTGTTTGGGGGTTGTTTAATTAAAGAAATGCAAGCCACTAAAGGATTTTTAGGCGATGCAAATGTGAAAGATTGGTCTGCTACAGTGAGGAAAGTGAAGCAAGCTTTTCCATCTGTTAAATTAGTTATCCCCGGCCATGGGGAAATAGGGGGACAAGAATTGTTAGATTACACGATTAAGCTATTCAAAGCTTATTGACGAAAAGTGCACAAAAGTAGACTTTTCGTCAATAAGGAATGGTATATTTGTAGAAATCTCCCTAAAATGATAGTTAACCGCGATTCGTATCTGTCCAAAAACCTAATAATCAGCTTGAGTATTATCAAGTGGCTTTTTCTGTTTCAGACGAAAAAACCTATGCAAGGGAAATGGGGGCTTTAAAAGATATCAAAGATCATTACCCAAAATATTTACTAACCTTAGATTACGACACGTTTAACGTAGACGGCATTCAAAAGCTGAATGTCATAGATTGGTTAATGCATCGCTAATGAACTTCCACGAATCACTTTCCCATCCTGAACCACCCACGCATTTCTCCGTGCTTTTAAAAAGCCTTTGGCATGATAAAAAAGGGGATTGGAAAATGGCACATGATCTTGTGGACTCTTTACCAGGTGCGGAGGCAGCTTGGGTTCACGCCTATTTACATCGCAAAGAAGGGGACAGCTGGAATGCAGATTATTGGTATGCGAGGGCGAAGAAAGTAAGGCCGACACATACACTAGAGGAAGAATGGGATAGTTTAGTCGTGCATTTTATGGCTTAGGCCGTTGTCCTCCCATCCCAAAATTAGAGCCTGCAATAATCTTTTGTAATAATTGATCAAAAGTCTGTTTTTGATCTCCCTTGCAAATACTTCGAATTTCCTGGAAGTGTTCGTAATTCAGAATTTCTAATTTACCGTATGCCTTTGTTAGGGAGAGGAGAGCAAGTGAATCAGTAGGGCCGGCTTTGTAATAAGCTTTTTTTGCTGCGGTAATTTCAAGCCGGATTTCAGCAGATTGATCTTGGTGTTTTTTAACTATGATCTCGAATGCTTTTTTTTGGCCTTCATCAAAACGCAATTCATGTGCGATGAATTCCTTAGGCTGAGAACCGCCCATATGATGGCGCTCATTGATCCAAAAAACGACCAGCGACCCTACATTAATCAGGATAAGAATGGCGACAATCCAAGGCCACCTTTTAATAGCGGAATTTTTCATCTTCTAGTAATTTAACGTATTGACCTCATATGCCTTTGAAACTTCTTTTTGCTGAGAGGCGACCATTTCTTTATTCGTTTTTGCACTGGCCATCAGGACAAATCCGGAGAATAAGAATGCCAAAATACTCGCCGCAGCCATCCAGCGAACAGCCGTTTTTTCGGTTAGTTGATCAACTAAATTTTCCGAAAAATCGGTCGTCGTTTCCCACTGACCGAGCCCACGTAGGACCTGTAAATGTTCCTCTAATTCTTTATTCATCGTAGTTTCTTTTTAATATTTTCTTTTGCTCGGCTTACTAATGATTCGATAGCCTTTATACTTAAATCCATCATCTCGCTGGCCTCTGTGTACGAAATTTCATCTAGTTTAATTAATGTAAATGCCACGCGCTGGTTCGGATTTAATGAATCGATTGCCTTATAAAGCATCGCGGCAGCTTCCTTATCTTCTAATTTAATTCCTGGGTGCATTTGTATCGAATCAAAACTTTTTGATTCTTCAGGCATCCACCACGGGAGCAGTTCACGTAATTGATTTCGCCGCTTTTCTTTTCGTAATTTTTCTAATGCCTTATTAATGGCGATTCGGATGATCCAGGTGCTGAGACTGGATTGTCCTTTAAATGATTTAATAGATTCATACACCTGAATAAAAGTCTCTTGACATACATCCTCTGCTTCTTCTCGGTTTCGTAGGATTTGCATCGCGTGATGGTAAACCCGGCTTTGGTGTTCTTTTACCAAAGCCTTAAAGGCTAACTCATCCCCTAAAATTAATTCCTGTACGAAACGTTCTCCCATAACTATCGATTCTTAGATGATCGAGCTCCCCATTTTCTTCGGGGTAATTTAAATTATTTTTTTCGAAGGAATTTTTATTGTGATGCATCTAAGAAGAAAACACCCTTAAATATGCCCAAATCGATTAGTTTATTTTTTCTCGGTTGCTTCCTTTTTATTTCCTGCACTCAATCAGAGGACATCAGTCCGTCTAACGCAACGGATGTGATTAAAGAAGTGGATCCCGCTTTATTTCTTCCGGCAGGAATTGTAGGCACGATTACGCAAGTCCAAAAAACACTTTCAAACGGAACAACAACTACCTGTTATAAAATAACGACGACTAAAACACCTTCAGATCACGCCATGGGCCCTTGGTGTCCTACGAGCCTGACGGATGATGCGAGTAAAGGAGGAGTTTGGTTCGAAAAAGGGAATTTATATGATGTGGATGGCGCTTTTGTTAAAAACCTATCGACCTTTTATAATGATGCGAAATGGAAGTTATACAACGCAGATGGAAGTATTCGCGTCACGAACACAAAAGAAGCCTGCCAGGCGGCTGCAAGGCCGGATGTGGATCCTATGTACAATAATTACTGTGTAGAATGCCAGCCTACCTATTTTTCCAACATAAAAATGACCTATTATATTCCTGTTAAGCCCGTTAAAACGAATGGAACAACAAGCATAGGTGGTGGGGCGCAAGGAGGCATCGTAGGGGTTGCTTTCAATGGCATCAACTTTGATCCACCCGCACCTACACAAGCCATTTTAGGAGCCTATACTTTAGCTCCAATGGATGATGCCGGCGGACACGTGAATGGTGCGACGGGCTACCACTACCATGCGGCGACTGGCAAGAGTAAAAAAGTGGAGCAAGCGGATGGACATGCGGCGATGATAGGTTATGCGATGGACGGTTTTGGCCTGTATGAATTACTGGATCAAACGAATAAAGAACCGACGGATTTAGATGCTTGTCGGGGGCATTATGACACGACGCGCGGGTATCATTACCATGTAGCAAAGGCAGGAAGCAATAGTTTTATAGGCTGTTTTCATGGCGCGCAAGGAAGCGTCGAAGTAACCACAAATTAATGCGAAAAACGATATTCTTCTTGTTATTTATTCCGTTATGGGGCTTTAGTCATTCTTCCCAGTTATCCACCTTTGC
>JBJOIV010000146.1:0-3362 GCA_046046955.1 Bacteroidota bacterium
TTATCCACAAAGACCAAGTAGTCGTAGACGAACCTTCTATCATTGCCTTGGACCGTAATACGAACAAGGTATTAGCGGTAGGTCGTCAGGCGATGATGATGCACGAGAAAACGAACGATAATATCAAGACGATTCGTCCGCTGAAAGATGGTGTGATTGCCGATTTTACCGCTGCAGAATTAATGATGCGTGGTTTAATCAAGATGATGGACAAAGGAAATTCCTTCTTTTCTCCAGCCTTAAGAATGGTGATTTGTATCCCCTCAGGTATTACCGAGGTAGAGAAAAGAGCCGTAAAGGACTCCGCAGAACATGCTGGAGCACGTGAAGTGTATATGGTACACGAACCGATCGCTGCGGCAATTGGTATCGGAATTGATATTGAACAACCGAACGGATCCCTTGTGGTGGATATCGGAGGTGGTACGACAGAAGTAGCGATCATTTCCCTAAGTGGAATCGTAGTAGAAAACTCGATTCGTGTGGCAGGAGATGAATTTACGCGTGATATTAAAGACTACTTGTTGCGTGAGCACAAGTTGGTAATTGGTGAGCGTTCTGCGGAACAAATTAAGATTCAAGTAGGATCTGCGCTTCCAGAATTAGAGAATCCACCAGCGGATTTCGAAATCCGTGGCCGTGATCAAATGACAGGTATTCCGAAGGAAATCTTGATCAATTATTCAGAAATCGCTTACGCACTCGATAGTTCCATTACGAAAATCGAAGTAGCGATCATGGAAACATTACAAAGAGCTCCAGCGGAATTATCTGGTGACATCTTCCACAATGGTATTCACTTAGCAGGTGGTGGTGCAATGTTACACGGTTTAGATAAGCGTATTGAGAAGAAGACTCAATTAAAAGTACACGTGGCTGACGATCCATTGAAGGCCGTTATTCGTGGTACGGGTGAAATCTTGAAAAACTTAGAGAAATACCGTCCGGTATTGATTACCTAGTAGGGGATGAATCAACTGTTTGAGTTTTTATTGCGTCAGCGAAATCTGCTTCTGTTTATTTTGCTGCAGGTTATCAGTCTTTGGTCTGTGTTTACCTACAATAATTACCAGCACACCCTTTATTTCAATACGACGAATGCCTGGGCAGCGTCGATTTTGTCTACTCGACAAGAGGTAGCTTCCTATCATCAATTACGTGATATTAATGGGGAATTAGCTCTGGAGAACCAAAAGCTCCACCAGCAAATCTTTCAATTGCAGGCACAGGTGCAACAAAAAGCGGATTTACCCGTATTTTTTAGCAAGGCATCCCTTGATCGCTACAAGCCCATCGCTTGTAAGGTAATCGACCAAAGCACCCGCAATTCTCAAAATTATTTGACGATCGAAAAAGGCTATTTAGACGGGATAAAACCAGGCATGGCCGTCATTTCATCTACCGGTGTGGTGGGTAAAGTCATCTCCTGCCAAGAAAATTTATCCTTAATCGTGTCTGTTTTACACACTAGTAATACGGTTTCAGCGAAAATCAAATCATCCGGCGAGTTAGGGTATATTAAATGGCCGGGCTATCAGCCAGAAGTGGCGGAGTTGATGGACGTTTCCAAGTATAAGAAAGTCGTAAAAGGAGACACCATTGTTACCTCTGATTATAATGCGGTTTATCCACCTAACGTTCCAATTGGTATTGTAGCAAAGGTAGGATTGCAAGACGATGGAACCTTCCACGACATCAAAGTGATGCTTTTAACGCATTTTTCCACTTTGCGTTATGTCTATGTGATCGAGAATAAATTTGCGGGTCAGCAAGCGAAATTGGAACAAGCTAAACCTAAAATCGACTAAAATGGGCGCTAACTTTCAATACAAGTGGGTTCTAGGCGTGGTTTTATCCATCGTGGTGCAGCTGTTGTTCTTGCGCGATTTGGCCTTGTTTTACTATGGCTTCTGCTTTATTTACCTGTGGGCGATCATCAAGGCGCCCATCGAAACACCTCCCGTTTATTTGATTATTGGAGGCTTTGCTCTTGGGTGGTTATTAGATACGTTTTATAATACGCATGGCATGCATGCCTTCGCTACCGTTTTAGTGGCTTGGCTGCGTCCCACTTTCTTCAAAATCTTAACTCCAGCGAACGGATATGATGAGCGTTCGGCCATCAGTTTAGCGGAGATGAAGTGGTTGTGGTTTTTCCCTTACGTTGCCCTCATGTTATTTACCCATCATATCGTGCTGTTTTTGTTAGAATCAAGCACGGGCAGTTTGTTAGGCCTGAGCCTTCTGAAGGCATTTTTGAGTACACTATTAGGTTTGGGCGTCTTTGCCTTGCTCGAATTGTTTAATTCATCGAAATAAGTCTTTTTGTCATCTTTTCTTTTTGGCGTTTAAATTGTAGGCTGGGGTATATCTTTTAGATAAACCGCCATGAGTACAGAAATTGATACAGCCCCAGCGCTGACCGAATCGCAAGCCAAAGCACTCTTCGAAATGGAGTTTGTGCCTCACATGGATGCGATGTATAATTTTGCCCTTCGATTAACGAATGATGAGGACGATGCTCACGATTTAGTGCAGGATACCTGTATGCGGGCATTTCGATTTATCGGTTCTTTTGAGCCGGGTACCTATGCCAAAGCCTGGTTATTCCGCATCCTCAAGAATAATTTCATCAATGATTACCGCAAGAAATCCCGTGGCCCAGCTAAGGTAGAATTTGAGTGGGTGGAGCAGTCCTTTACTGGAGAAGATGATCCTGAACCAGCTTTTCAAGCGGATTTGCAGGCTGAAACGGTGAACGAAATGCTAGGTGATGAAATCACCTCCGCCATTCAGGCGCTTCCGGTGGATTTCAGGATGATCATTATTTTATGTGATTTGGAGGAGTTTAGCTACGAAGAGATGGCGAAAATTCTGAATATTCCTATCGGTACTGTAAGATCGAGGCTTCACCGAGCACGTGCCATGCTGAAAGAAACCCTAGCTTCGTATGCTTTGAAAAAAGGCTATAAAACTGACATGTTGTCAGCGTAATTAGGAACTTATTTTTTAGACGCTCTGTTTGTAAATCATATGAAGACGAATTGTTCCCATCAACCCGATTGCCTGAAGCTCATCCAACGTATTTTGGATAAAGAAGCCTCAGCGGAGGAGGAAGCCCGTTTTTTAGCGAATAAAGATCAATGTTTGCCCTGTCAAGAAGGGCATGAATTAGAGTTAGCCTTGCGCAAAGCACTAAAGACATCCTGTCATTCGAAATGCCCGACTAGTTTACTGGAAAGTATTCGGTCAAAAATATCATCTATTATCCTCCTTATATTGCTCTTAATTCCCTTATTTTGTTGGTTCATTTAATCATCAGAATTTTTGGAAGGTAAACTTATCATATTTTCAGCCCCGTC
>JBJOIV010000147.1:0-3341 GCA_046046955.1 Bacteroidota bacterium
TTACTCTCTGTTTGCTTCGCACCTAAGTTTTGTAATTCCTTAAATCGATCACGCAGGATAAACATCCCTTTTCCATCATACAGCGTCCAAGCCATCGCCACACCCGCATTCCCCGAGTTAGAATTAACCCCTGATTGAACCAAAGGAGGACGTAAGCCACCAAAAAACGATTGATTCAATCCCGAAATCGTATAATTTTTATTCGCAGATCCGGTGATTGTGGGTAAAAAACCCGCATTACCTAGACTATTCTCATTGGCTGCAATTCGCTCTCTTTGTCTCGAAATTTGAATCGAATATTGCTTCGTGATACCTTGTTGGATCGCTTCTTCTAAGGTCAATAGTTGTTGTGCTTGCGCTAATGCAGGGCACAATAAAGCGATAAAATAAAGGCGGATATGTTTCATAGAGATAGGTTGCGTATTTTCAATGTAACAAACTTAGGAAAATCTGTGCACATTAGGAAGACGAAAGCCTATAAGTACCTATAAGGCATTTTTCACAGAAAAGAGTACTTTTGTCTCATGATTTCGCATCTCTACATTTACCCCATTAAATCATTAGGAGCCATCTCTTTGCAAAAGGTAGTGATGGAAAAAGAAGGCTTACGTGGTGATCGTCGATTCATGTTGGTGGATGCGCAGGGCAAATTTATCACCCAACGAACCAGACCAGAATTAACGCGTTTTGTGCTATCTGAAACAGTGGGAGGCTTTTTAGTAAATGATGTCGTTTCAGGGTTAGCGAAGGAATTACCCTGGTTTCCTGTGTTAGGGTCTCACCTGAAGGTGGAGATTTGGGAGGATCATTTACAAGCGAGGGAAGTATTGGACGGTTGGTCTGATTGGTTTTCTAAGGCGCTTGCTGAATCGGTGAGCTTAGTTCAACTTACTGAGGATAGTCCTCGGGAGATGAAGGCGAAGTACCAAACGGATTTAGCTAAAAATACCTCGTTTGCGGATTCCTTGCCGCTTTTAGTGGTAGGTTCAGCTTCTTATCAAGCCTTAGAAGATCGGATGGAGCAAGAAGTAGATCGTTTGCGTTTCCGACCTAACATCATAGTCTCCTCTAATGAGCCATTTATAGAGGATTCTTGGTCCGAAATTCAGGTAGGGGAGCTTCGTCTATCTGGTGCCAAACCTTGTGCTAGATGCCCTTTAGTGAACGTGGATCCCTATTCTGGAGAATCAGATAAAAAGACCTTAAAGACGCTGGCTTCGTTTCGAACCTTGAATAACAAGGTCTATTTTGGGCAACAATTTGTTCCGATTTCGCTAGGAGAAATCCAAGTAGGTGACGAAGTTCAGGTAATCCGGAAGCAAGATGCGGTTTATTAAGTTTTCTTCCCTTGAAGTGGTCATTGGGGCTGTTTTATACCAAATTTTTCTTTCAGCATGCTATTTACATATCTTCCCATCCCTTCAAGAGGGGGTAATTTTAGCCTTAGTGGTTTGGTTTTTTTATCTACTTGACCGGCAAGTCGATAATCTTTTTCTACCTTCCCAAGATCAAAGGCATCAATTCCATGTAGAACATCAGCGCGTGTTGCGTGCTCTGATGGGGGTGATTTTAGCCGCTATTTTATGTTTATTGCCCTTTGTTAGCGCTGCGGTTTTATATGCAGGAGTGATGCTTGCCATGGCTGTCGTTTTGTATGGATTTTGCACACACAAAGGCTGGCTTCAACAAGAAAAAGAATTGTGTACAGCCGTTTTGTATGCTATAGGTGTGGGTTTAGTGGTATGGGTTCGAGAGCCCCGCGCTTTATTAGGGGTGCTTGCTTTAGCTGCATTGGCGTATCAAAATCTCTGTTATTTCGCGCTTTTAGAGGGTCAAAGTGTATTTTATACGTCGCGTTTAAGAAAGTCTGAGTGGGTGATTATGGGCCTGCTGAGTGGAATGTATGCGAGTGGGCAGGATCTTTTCTTGGTATTACCTTTTTTGGTTACATTTGGGATAACGTTCCTTTTGTCTCGAATGTCGCTGTCTGAGGATCGGCGAACTTGGGCTGATCTGGCGTTTTGGAGTCCACTTATTTATCTGCTACATGGGATTTTTTCAACATAAAGACGCGTACAAAGCTTTGCAATTTCCAGAATTTAGGGCTTATGTCACTGGAAATACCCTTTTTACGATAGCCTTGTTGATTCAAGAAGTCGTGCTTGCCTACGAGATTTATAAGATTACGCATAATCCGCTTGCCTTAGGCTTGATTGGATTGGCTGAAGCTGTTCCGTTTATTTCTCTGGTTCTGTTTGGGGGGCATTTTGCGGATAACCGGGATAAGAAAAAAATCATGCAAGTGACGCTTTCCTTGATCATTGCGTCCTCCGTATTTCTCTTGTACTCGAGCACGCAACTGCAGTCAGTGGATCAGGATTTTCATATTTATTCGATCTACGCGGTCATTTTTATTATCGGTCTTTCCAAAGGTTTTTTCAGCCCCGCCGCTTCCTCTCTCAATCCTTTTTTAGTGCCTAAAGAGGTTTTTGCGAATGCCGCTACCTGGAATAGTTCTTTTTGGCAGTTAGGCTCCATTTTAGGTCCCGGGGTGGCTGGATTTTTATATGCCTATGCTGGATTATCAGGTTCATTGATGACGGTAATCGCCTTATTGCTAGGTGTTATGATATGTATTTTCCAAATAGAAAATCGACCTGTTCCTGTGAAAACTGTACATCACGAATCGATTTGGCATAGTTTACGCGAAGGTATTGCCTATGTTTTTAAGACGAAGATCATCCTGTATTCGATTTCCTTGGATTTGTTTTCGGTGTTGTTTGGGGGTGTAATCGCCATTTTGCCAATTTTCGCGGAAGATATTTTGAAAGTGGGAGCGGAGGGATTGGGAATTTTGCGTGCGGCGCCATCGGTAGGAGCGGTGGTGACAATGGTCACTTTGGTTTACTTTCCTCCCTTAAAACACGCTTGGAGAAACCTCATTTTAGCTATTGCGGGCTTTGGAGTGGCGACTTTGATTTTCGGGGTATCAACTAATTTTTGGATTTCTGTGGTCGCCTTATTTTTCACAGGAGCCTTTGATTCCATCTCCGTAGTTATCCGCCAAACGGTGCTTCGTTTCTACACGCCCGACGAAATGAGAGGCCGTGTATCCTCCGTGAATGGTGTATTTGTGAGTACTTCGAATGAAATGGGTGCTTTCGAATCTGGAGTGGCTGCAAAATTTTTCGGAACTGTGCCCTCTGTATTACTCGGAGCAGGAGTGACCTTAGTATTAGTGAGCTTGGTTGCCTTGACCTCTAAAGAATTATTCGATTTGAAGGTAGATCAAAAGATAGCCGAAGATTAAGCATTCTCCTCTGCCATTTTTGCTTTCTTCT
>JBJOIV010000148.1:0-3283 GCA_046046955.1 Bacteroidota bacterium
TTACGCAAATAAATAGTAATTTCACGAAATTAAAATTTTACTAAATGAATATTCACGAATATCAAGCGAAAGAAATCTTAAAAGGTTACGGAGTGCGCATTCAAGAAGGAATTGTGATTGACTCTGTGGACAACGCCATTTCAGCGGCTGAGCAGTTAAAAGCTCAAACTGGAACAGGATGGT
The DNA here is from genome assembly GCA_046046955.1 of Bacteroidota bacterium. Classification (GTDB taxonomy): domain Bacteria; phylum Bacteroidota; class Bacteroidia; order Cytophagales; family Spirosomataceae; genus Aquirufa. Next base: position 184 of record JBJOIV010000148.1, read on the forward strand.
TTGTTGTTAAAGCTCAAATTCATGCGGGTGGCCGTGGAAAAGGGGGCGGTGTTAAACTTGCTAAAAACTTAGATGAGGTAAAAGAGCGCGTTTCTCAGATTTTGGGAATGCAATTAATTACGCATCAAACTGGCCCAGAAGGTAAGAAAGTTAACAAGGTTTTAATTTCTGAGGATGTGTATTATCCTGGAGATTCTGAGCCGAAAGAATACTACTTATCTATCTTATTAGACCGCGCTAAAGCTTGCAATGTAATCATGGCAAGTACAGAAGGTGGTATGGATATCGAAGAAGTAGCTGAGCATAGCCCAGAAAAAATCATTAAAGAGTGGATTGATCCACGTGTAGGTCTTCAAGACTTCCAAGCTCGTAAAGTTGCTTTTGCTTTAGGTTTAAACGGAGTTGCTTTGAAAGAAATGGTTAAATTCATCCAATCACTTTACCGTGCCTATGTAGAGACTGATTCATCCATGTTTGAAATCAACCCCGTGTTGAAGACTTCAGATGATAAGATCTTAGCCGTGGATGCGAAAGTAAACTTAGATGATAACGCTTTATTCCGTCACAAAGACTTAGCTGTTTTACGTGATATTGAAGAAGAGGATCCATTAGAAGTAGAAGCATCTGAAAATGATTTAAACTACGTTAAATTAGATGGTAACGTAGGTTGTATGGTGAACGGAGCTGGTTTAGCGATGGCAACCATGGATATTATCAAGTTATCAGGTGGAGATCCCGCTAACTTCCTTGATGTAGGGGGTGGAGCTAATGCGAAGACTGTTGAAGCTGGTTTCCGTATCATTTTACAAGATCCAAACGTGAAGGCAATCCTTATCAATATTTTTGGTGGTATTGTTCGTTGTGATCGTGTAGCAAATGGCGTTGTTGAAGCTTACAAAAACATTGGTGAAATTAATATCCCAATCATTGTTCGTCTTCAAGGTACAAATGCAGAAGAAGGTGCAGCGATTATTAATAACTCAGGCTTGAAAGTATTCTCTGCCGTTTTATTAAAAGATGCAGCTCGTTTAGTATCAGAAGTATTGAAATAAGCCATGAAAATTATTTGCATCGGTCGTAATTACGTAGATCACATCACCGAATTATCGAATGAGAGACCTACAGAACCTGTGGTCTTTTTGAAGCCTGATACGGCTTTATTAGATGCAAATAGTCACTTTTACTATCCTAAATTCTCCTCTGATGTTCATTATGAACTAGAGTTAGTATTTAGGATAGGCAAAGTGGGCAAAAATATAGAAGCAAAATTTGCGCATAAATACATTGATTCTTACGGATTAGGTATTGATTTCACAGCGCGTGATGTGCAGAGCAAATTAAAAGAGAAAGGTTTACCGTGGGAGAAGGCAAAAGCATTTAATGGCTCCGCTTTCGTTAGCACTATGTTACCTTTTGAAGCTAGTCTTTTAGAAAACCCTATTCATTTCGGTTTACATAAAAATGGAACTTTAGTTCAGGATGGTAATTCTGGATTAATGATCTGGAATGTAGCTGAATTGATTGAAGATGTATCGAAATATTTCACGCTGAAAACAGGTGATTATATCTTTACTGGTACTCCTGCGGGTGTTGGTCCCATTGCCATTGGTGATGTATTAAAAGGATCATTAGAGGGCCAAAAATTATTCGAATTAACTATCTCCTAATATGAAGCTAAAAATAGGCGATCAAGCTCCAAGTATCCAAATGCTTGATTCTGATGGAAATTCATTTGCAATTCCTGGATCCAATAAGGTAGTATTATATTTTTATCCAAAAGATAATACTCCAGGATGTACGGCTCAGGCTTGTAATTTAAATGAGAATTTAGATGCTCTTAAGGCTAAAGGTTTTCAGGTTGTAGGAGTTAGTATTGACAGCAATGCTTCTCACACAAAGTTCAAAGCAAAATTCAATCTTCAATTTCCTTTATTGTCAGATCCAGAGCATCAAATCGCTGAGGCTTTTGGGGTATGGGTGGAGAAATCCATGTATGGCAAACAATATATGGGAGTAGCTAGAACAACCTTCATCATCGACGAAAAAGGAATTATTACAGACATTATCGAAAAAGTGGATACAAAGAACCATAGTTCTCAAATTCACTAATATTCTACCATGCAAACACAAGAAATAAAAAAGATTAGCTCTCAGGTTCGTAGAGATATTTTAAGAATGGTTCATGCCTGTCAATCAGGTCACCCAGGTGGATCATTAGGTTGTACAGATCTCTTAGTAGATCTATATTTCAGCACGATGAATCTAAAAACAGATACAGCTGGTAAAGTTGTATTTGATATGGATGGAACAAACGAAGATTTATTCTTCTTGTCTAATGGACATATTTCTCCTTTGATTTATAGTGTTTTAGCACGTCGTGGCTATTTCGCTACGTCTGAGTTAGCTAGCTTTAGAAAGATTAATACGCGTTTGCAGGGACACCCGACACCACATGAGCATTTAGAAGGTATTCGTATTGCCTCAGGTTCTTTAGGTCAAGGGTTAAGTGTGGCTATTGGAGCAGCGCAAGCAAAGAAATTGAATGGTGATAAATCGACTGTTTACTGTCTAATGGGGGATGGAGAGCAGAATGAAGGACAAGTTTGGGAAGCTGCGATGTATGCACCTCACCATAAAGTAGATAATTTGATCGCTTTCATTGACGAAAATGGTCAGCAAATTGATGGTCCTACGGAGAAAGTAATGAGCAACCGTGATTTACAAGCAAAATATGAGGCTTTTGGCTGGAATGTGATGCGTATGGACGGAAATAATGCGGAGGATATCCAAAATACCTTAATCAAAGCAAAAGCTGCTTTAGGAAACGGTTCTCCTATCATGATTATCATGAAGACAGAAATGGGTGCTGGTGTTGATTTTATGATGTATTCGCATAAATGGCATGGCGTTGCACCTAACGACCAACAATTACAAGACGCTTTAGCGCAATTAGAAGAAACTTTAGGAGATTATTAATCAGATAGAAATGGCATTATTTACCTACGAAACAAAAAAAGATACACGTTCCGGTTTTGGAGCAGGAATGGAGTATTTAAGTCAACATAATCCTAAGGTGGTGGCTTTATGTGCTGATTTAATC
>JBJOIV010000149.1:0-3263 GCA_046046955.1 Bacteroidota bacterium
CGTTACCACCAAATGCACCGAAACCACGTACACGGATGATACTGTTCGTACCTGGTTGTCCGTTCGTGATCAAAGTAACACCGGCTACACGACCTTGTAATTGCTGCTCAACGTTTCCTGAAGGTGCGATTTGCAAATCCTTCGCTTTAACGATTGAAGCTGCCGCTGTAGACTCTTTCTTATTAGTTACAGAGTAACCTGTTACGATTACTTCGTCTAATTGAGAATTGTCTTCTGCTAACGTTACATTAATAGAAGATTGAGAACCTACAGTAATTGATTGTGATTTGTAACCTACAGCTGTGATATTCAAAACTGCAGTTGCAGACTTAACAGTTACAGAGAATGCACCGTTAACATCTGTAGTTGCTCCTGTGTTTGTTCCTTTTACTAAGATACTTACACCTGGAATTCCCTGAGAATCTGTCCCAGAGACTTTACCTGTAACCTTACGGTCTTGGGCAAATGACGAGAAGCTTCCTAGCATTACTATCGCTAGCAAAAGAAAGCCTCGTAGACTTTGGTAAAAATTGTTTTTCATAATAAAGATTAAGTTAGTTTTTAAATTAAATTTTGGGTTTCGAGTTTTGATGTTCTATGAGCCTCCTTTCTGATTAGGTGAATAAATAAGTTAAAATTTTAAATAGGTTTAGTGTCAAACAAATCTTCAAATAATACAATAGCACGTTTAAGCCGAATCGGAAATAGATGACCTGTCTCAACTATGCTACACTATTACATAAGACCAAATATGTCCAATACTTACAATCCAAGCAAGGATTTACCAGATATTTTTTCATTTTTTTTATTTTAAATAGAAGTATTCCCCTAATGATGCATTTAGAGGCCTATTTCATCCTTTTAATACAATAGGGCATTAGGCTTTGGTCGGCAGAAAAGGGTGTTTTGTCGTTAATTGACTACTTCCTAACATAGCCTTAACACGGACATAATCTAGTCTCGATATGGAAAGAGTCACCTTGGATAATTACAAAAATCACAAAGAAGATATTTTTGCTTAAATTTGGCCTATGTCCACTTTCGACCCTAAATCCATCTTGCCTACCCTACCCGAAGAACCGGGGGTATATCGCTATTTCGATGAAAGTGGGACTATCATTTATATAGGCAAGGCGAAGAATTTAAAAAATCGCGTCAGTTCCTATTTTACGAATACAAAAGGGAAGGACAATAAAACGAGACGACTCGTCTCGCAGATCCGAAATTTGGAGTTTACAATCGTGCATTCGGAATTTGATGCACTACTCCTCGAAAATACGTTAATAAAGCAGTTTCAACCGAAGTACAATATCTTGTTACGCGATGATAAAACCTATCCATTTATCTGTTTAACGAGAGAGCGATTTCCTAGACTAATTACGGAAAGAAGGATTAATCATTCGATTGGGACGTTTTTTGGACCTTATGCGAATCCGAAATTGATGAACGCCTTGCTGGAGATGTTGCATCAGCTGTATCCTTTAAGGACTTGCGCCTTGAATTTAAAGGAGGCTAATATCGAGGCTGGGAAATTCAAGGTTTGCTTAGAATACCATATCGGCAATTGCAAAGGGCCCTGCGAGGGTTTAGAGCAGGAGGCGCGGTATATGGAGTATATTGATCAGGTGTCTCAGATTTTGAAGGGCAATTACCAAAAGGCAAAAAGCTTCTTCATTACCCAAATGCAGGAGGCCTCCACCCTACTAGCCTTTGAAAAAGCGCAGGAGTGGAAAGAAAAGTGGCAGCTATTAGAGAATTTCCAAGCGAAGTCTACGGTCGTTAATCCGTCGATCCATGATGTGGATGTGTTTTCGATGGTGTCGGATGAGTCTTTGGCCTATATTAACTTCATGAAGGTCATTAACGGAACGATTTTGCAGTCACAGACCTGGGAAGTCAAAAAGAAGCTGGAAGAAGATGAAGCAGAATTGCTGACGATGTTGATTTGGGAGAAGCGCGATCAGTTTCAGAGTAAGGCCAAAGAAATTATCACTAACATCCCCATGTCGATTGAGTTCGAGGGAGCGCGCAATACGTTGCCGAGTCAGGGTGATAAACGGAAGCTTCTTGACATGTCCTTGAAGAACGTTTTGTACTTCAGAAAAGAGAAGGCGGATCGCAAGGCGGCCGAGGAGAGTGGCGGCGATCGAAAGATGCGCGTGATGATCAAATTGAAAAATGATCTTCGTCTAACAGACCTACCTAAGCACATTGAATGTTTCGATAACTCGAACCTGCAAGGAACCAACCCGGTTTCAGCGATGGTCTGCTTTAAGAATTCGCTACCCTCTAAAAAAGATTACCGAATCTTCACACCCAAAACGGTGGAGGGTCCTGATGATTTTGCCACCATGCACGAGGTTATTACCCGTCGATACACCCGTCTATTAGAAGAGGAAGCGGAATTACCAGATTTAATTATTGTCGATGGAGGGAAAGGCCAGCTAAGTTCTGCTTGTGATGCGCTGAAGGCCATCGGCTTGTATGGACAGATTCCGATCATTGGTATCGCGAAGCGATTAGAGGAGATCTATTTTCCGGAGGACAGCCTTCCCTTATATATAGATAAGAAATCGGAGTCACTGAAGTTGATTCAGCAGTTGCGGGATGAGGCTCACCGCTTTGGGATTACGGCGCACCGGAATAAGCGTAGTAAAAACTTTATCGTTTCCCAGCTAGAGACCATGGATGGGATTGGAAAATTGACGGCAGCGAAATTATTGAAGGCTTTTGGGACAGTAAGCGCTTTGAAGGAGGCGTCGGAGGATGATTTGGCCAAAGTCTTAGGCAAAATGAAAGCCCTCAAATTCAAAAAACAACTCGAAAACCTCTAATATTCGGATTTGAACTGATCCACTTCGATGGCGCGGTAATTTCGGTATACCTGCAGAATGATCGCTAGCGCAATCGCCATCTCGCAAACCCCGACCACTAAAACAAAAATGCTCAGGTAAAGCCCTTGCATCGAGGTATCGTTTTTCGAAAACGCAACCAAATTCAAATTTGCCGCATTCAAAATCAACTCGATTCCCATCAAGACGAAAATCGTATTTTTCTTCAAAAACAAAATCGTCAATCCCGTCGCAAACAGAAACGCAGACACCCACAAGAAGTAAATCACCGGAATATCAGTCATGGTTTTTCGCAACAAAGGTGGCGCCTATCAAGGCAATCAATAAAAATACCCCGGCTAATTCGAAAGGGAATGCATATTCAGTCAACAGACCTAATCCGACCTCCCGTAATTTAGATCCACCAGTCAC
>JBJOIV010000150.1:0-3241 GCA_046046955.1 Bacteroidota bacterium
TAAGTAAGCTCCAAGTTATTACAGAAGACCTGCACCAAAAGTGTGGGTCTTTTTTTATGCCCTAAAGTCGCTAGTCACTAGTCGCTAGTCGTCAGTCCGGAGGGAATTAGTCGTCAGTTATCAGTGGGCAGTAATCAGGAAATAGATTAGAGAGTATAGAGCAAAGAGTAGAGATACGGCATAAAAAAGAGGCTGCCGCCTCGTTTTTTATTCATTCATGAAATATCGCCCCCCGCACTCTGCTCTTTGAGTATTGCTCTTTGAACTTTGGTCTTTGACTATCGACTCTCGACTAGCGACTAGCGACTAGCGACTAGCGACTCTCGACTCTTGACTATCGACTATCTCCATTCACCATCTCTTCTCTCTACTCTATTATCTATACTCTACACATGGAGCATGTCCCCTGTATCAACAAATTGCTCTCTTGCTTCGTGAAGCCTGCAGGCAATTGAATGCTGGGAATATGAACTGTTTCTAGGCAGGTTGTTTGGCCACATTGATTGCACTTGAAATGTACGTGGTCGTGTTGGTGATGATGATCTCCTTGGTGGCATAGTTCTTTACAAAGAGCGTATTTTACGCCACCATTGTCATCTAAAACTTTATGGAGTAGGCCTTGTGTTAAAAAGGTCTTTAAGGTGCGGTATACCGTTACGCGATCGTATTGATCGCTTAATTTTTGTTCGATATCGCCTTGACTTAACGCAAAATCTACCGCTTGAAAGGTAGCTAGTACATCAACTCTGCAGGGGGTTGATCGAAGGTCAAAATCCGAAAGTGAATACGAAGAGCTCATTTAGCCTAAATGTTCGGTTTGTAATTTGACCATATTTTGGTAAATCCCTGATTTTTTCTTCATCAATACTTCGTGTGAACCTGATTCTACGATTCTTCCCTCTTCCATTACGATGATTAAATCGGCTGAACGAATGGTCGATAAACGGTGAGCGATAATCAAACTCGTCCGGTTTTTCATGAGTTCCTCGAGAGCGGATTGTACCCATTTTTCCGATTCTGAATCGAGGGCACTGGTGGCTTCATCTAATAATAAGAACTTAGGGTTTTTGAGGATGGCGCGTGCGATGGCGATGCGTTGTCTTTGGCCACCTGATAATTTTACACCGCGTTCGCCTACCATGGTATCCCATTTTTCAGGGAAGGATTCGACGAATTCTTTGGCGTAAGCTAATTCGGCAGCGGACTCAATTTCTTCTTGAGTGGCTCCCGGTTTTCCGTAGGCTATGTTCTCGCGGATGGTTCCTCCGAAAAGTAACACTTCTTGTGGGACTAGAGCCACCATTTTACGCCATTCGGTAATGTCTATGTCTGAGATGGAGCGATCCCCTAGTGAGATAGAGCCTGCATTGGGCTCGTAAAAACGCATAAATAATTGCGCTAGGGTTGATTTACCCGTTCCAGAAGTTCCTACTATGGCTACCTTTTGACCAGGTTCAATGGTAAAGTTGATGCCTTTTATGATTTGTACGGATGGACGGGAAGGGTAGGAGAACTCGAGGTCTTGTACCTTGATTTGCCCGAATGAGACCGCAGATGCAGAGGAATCACGTGTTAAATCAATCTCCGACGGATCGCCCAAGATTTCTAGGATTCGATCTGAGGCACCGATGGTCTTTTGTAATTGGGCATAGATGTCACCTAAACCTCCCACGGAACCTCCGATAAAGGCCGTGTAAAAAATGAATGTCAACAGGTCAGCAAGAATTAAGTCGCCTTGGGCCACTAATGCAGCACCGTACCAAACGACTCCCACAATTCCGCCAAACAAAGCGAAGATCACAAAACTGACAAATCCGCCGCGCAGGGTGGCAGCTTTTAAAGCCTCTCCTAATACCTTATTTAAGGAAGAGGTGTAACGATCGACTTCGTATTTCTCGTTAGTAAATGCTTTAACGGCTTGGATAGACGTCAAAGTTTCTTCTACGATGATGTTCGTGTTTGCGAGCTCGTCCTGTGCTTTTTTGGAGATCTTCCGAATGAATTTACCGAAAACGATAGCTGAAATCACTAGTACCGGGAAAGTAGCTAACATAAATAAGGTTAGCTTCCAGGAGATGTACGTAATTAGCGCAACGCCGCCTACGAGGGTAAAAACCTGGCGAAAGAACTCTGCCAAGGTAATGGATAACACATCTTGTAGTTGTGTGATATCGGAAGTAATGCGACTCATCAATTCCCCTACGCGTCTTTTTTCAAAGTGGAAAATGGGAAGGGTGATTATTTTAGCGTATAATGTCTGGCGAACATCGCGCATCGATTTTTCTGAAACTTGCGCGAATGTATAGATGCGGAAGAAGGACAGGATGGCTTGAACGATTAAAACCGCGAAGAAAAATAGGGTTACTTCGTTGATTTTGTACTCCGATTTTCCTTCAATCACCTTGGTCATTTCACCGATTAAAAGGGGGAAACTAAGGGTTGTTAGATTAGAAAGCAACAAGAAAGCCATACCCACGATGAAGGTCCATTTGTAAGGAATGACGAATTGAAAAATCTTGATGGCCTTAGAAAGACCTTGTTTGCTGACCTTAACGGCATCTTTTGGATCTACTCCTCCGCCTATATCACCGTGTTGTTTTTTTGCCATCTTATTTTTTATCTGCTTCGCCTCGGTAGCCTGAATCGAGGAATAATCGATTGGCTTCGGGGTCGGTCAAAATCTTTGCCAAACTAATTTTGGGCTTTTGTTTCCAATAGGAATCTACAATTCTCCAGCCTAACCAGCGACCGATACCACCTGGGCAGGCGGGACCGATTTCGGTGGTTTTGGGACGATCATCTAGGTATTTTCCCTTTACCGTCTTGTCGGTACTAAATAACAATTTACGGTCGATAAAATGTTCCCAAACTTCTTTTTGGAAGGCATTCGTCTCCGCAATTTCTTGCTGCGTATAACCAAAAATGAGACTATCAGGTGTGGAAGGTAAAATTGTTTTCGTGAAAACGTATCCTTTCCCATACCAAATCATATCGCTTAATAAACTCGCATCGTTCTCTGTTTGTTTGATCAAAAAGGCAGAATATTGGAGGATCACTTGGGCGACCAAAGCTTTGGGTTCCAAACGGCGCATTTGGTATTCATAGACATTGGGCGCTTTATAGAGACCACGTGATCCCATAAAGAAGTCAAGACCAATGATGATCAAGGAGTCTGAAACGACTAGGTTCTGTGCAGTATATTCGCCGCCTCCCACACCTCCGAAACCGGAGAATACCGTTC